>DASWTR010000139.1:0-10690 GCA_036402035.1 Sphingomicrobium sp. | reverse complement strand
GGGGTCGGATTGGAGCCCGGCCAGCCGCGGATCGAGACCAAGGGCACCTACAACAGCTATAGCTCGCTCAAGCTGCGGCCGGTCGATCCGGACTGGGTCGAGCTTCGACTGGTCCGCGTCGGCATGACCCTGTTCGCGCTGTCGCGCACCGACCCGGCCGGGCCCTGGCAACTTCGCGACCGCTTCTATCGCATGGAACCCTCCCCCTTCATGCAAGTCGGACTGATCGCCTATACGACCAGCCCGGAGTCGAAGCCGGCTCCCGAAAACGCCGCCGTGTCCAACCGCTCGATCGATCGGGCGCTTCCCGTCGACATGCTGATGGACGTCGATTGGATCCGCTATTCCCGCCCGAAGTTCACGGTCGAGAAGGATTGGCGCGTCCAGGTTCAAGCCCACCCGCTGGCCGATCCGAACCTCGCGGAGCAGGATATCCTCGCGGCTCTCGGCGCCTGAGGTCCCGCGATGAAGAGCACTATCATCGAAACGAATCGATGATCGCAGCGAGTCCCTGATCCTCGACTACACCGGCCGCCTGGTTCAGTCGCAACCAGCGCCGCTTGCGCGTTTCCATTTCCGGCCAGCCGTCCAGCTCTTCATCAACTTCGAGCGGGAAAACCTCTACATTGAGCGGGATGAGCGCGCCGTCCTGCTCCTTGCAAGTGGCGAAGCTGCCGATCGATTGCTTGCCGATTCGGCCACGGACGCCACCCTCTTCGAACGCCTCCTTTTCGGCAGCGAGGTGGGGCGCCATGCCGCCATCGACATCGCCTTTGGGAATGATCCAACGATTGGAGCTACTTGTGACGAGTAGCACTTCGACGAAGCCGCTTGCTACGCGATAAGGAAACGCTGCGACCTGACGCATTCGCTTACTCCTCGGCAACCGGAAATGGCTGCCGCGAACCAACGGAGAGCGAGCGTTACGGGTCCCTTACTTAGGCCGGAGTTATATCCGCCGCACCTGTGGTGTCGCCTTCGCCCGTATCCGGCCGGCGGTCGAACACTTCGTCGATCAGGCCGAATTCCTTGGCTTCGTCGGCCTCCAGGAAGCTGTCCCGGTCCATCGCCTTCTCGATCGCCTCGATCGGTTTCCCTGTGTACTTCGAGTAAAGGGAGTTGAGGCGGCTACGCATCCGCAAGATCTCGCGGGCCTGGATCTCGATGTCCGCGGCCATGCCCTGTGCCCCGCCCGACGGCTGGTGGACCATAATCCGGCTGTTGGTCAGCGCGATGCGCATGCCCGGCTCGCCAGCGGCAAGCAGGAAGCTGCCCATCGAGGCGGCCTGACCGATGCAGACCGTGCTGACCTTGGGCCGGATGTACTGCATCGTGTCATGGATCGCGAGGCCGGCCGTCACCACGCCGCCCGGCGAATTGATGTACATGAAAATGTCCTTCTTCGGGTTCTCGGACTCGAGGAAGAGGAGCTGGGCGGTGATCAGCGAGGCCATATGGTCCTCGATCGGGCCGGTGATGAAGACGATCCGTTCCCTGAGCAGCCGGGAATAAATGTCGAAGCTGCGCTCGCCCCGGTTTGACTGTTCAATGACGATGGGGACGAGGCCGGAAACGATGTCTTGATGATCCATGGGAAACGGGTCCTTGGCGATTGCGTTGCCGCCTACATCGGCAGGTTCGCCGCAATGTTCAAGCCGCCTTCCGACCGGCCCGGAAAAAGGGCGGCGCAGTTGCGCCGCCCGAAAGTCGCTCACGGAGCGCCGCTACATTTTTATCGAGGCACGCGCATAATAGTAGCGCCCTGGCACGTCGTAGGTGGTTGGGTCGAAGTTGTTTAGGTTACAGCTGATGCAAGCTGGCGGATCCTTGTCGAAAAGATTGTTCACTCCGATGGCGAAGCGCAATCCCTCCATGAACGTCGGATTCCAGCGGAGCTGGGCGTCAGTGTAGAACCGGTCGTTGAGTATATTGTCATTCTGGGATTCCTTGACCGCCTTGATGTACCGGCCCGTCAAGGTTGCTCCGAAGTTTCGCCCGTCCCAATCAATAATGCCAATCGACTTCCACTTCGGGAAGGCCTGGTCCGGAGCGCCCTTTTCGGTGCCCTCACGGCTTATTTTTGACGTTCCCTCGGTTGCCGGAACGAACACGTCGTAGTTGAGCAGGAAATTGTTGTTCCAGGTGAACCCGAAGGTCCCGATCTGCGTGGCCGCTGTGCGATACGCGACGTTCAGATCAACGCCTTCCGTTTTGATCGCTGCGATGTTCTGCAGAATGCCGTTGATCAAGATTACCGGTCCAGAGGGCGCACGCGATATGTTCGCACAAGATGCGGCATCGCCGTTAAGCGTGCACCGCTCCAACGTGACCTCGGCATCGATTGACTGTATCGCGCCGTTGATCTTTACACGATAATAGTTGGCTTCAACCGAAAATCGCGGGATCGCAGTCGGACTGAAGACGGCGCCAAGGTTCCAGCCTTTCGATGTTTCTGCCTCCAAATTCTCATTACCCCCGGTCGTGACCGAAAGCTGCGGGTTTGGCTGCATGTAGCTACCGCTCGCAGGCACCCCCTGGGCGATACAGTTAGTCCGCACGGTCGCGTCATTCTGGAACCGCCTGGGCGCCTGGTTTCCAGGCGAGGATGAACAAGGATCGAAGAGGGTCTGGTCGAACCGCGACGGCGTGCCGAACAGTTCGCCAATCGTCGGCGCTCGAAACCCTTCGGAATAGGAGGCCCGCAATCGAAGGTCGGGAATTGGCTTCCAGTTCACGCCCCCCTTGAATGTCGTTGTGGACCCCGATTTCGAATATTTTGAGTAGCGGACCGCGGCCGCCAGTTCGAGCAGGTCTGCGAAAGGCTGGTCGGCCAGCAGCGGAGCGTTGAGCTCCGCATAGGCTTCCGACACATTATAGCCGCCCTTGGTCGGCAGCGCGGGGATGTCCGACGTAAAGCCGGCCGCGACCACAGGGTCGGGATCGAACCGACCCTTGAGGTCGCGATGTTCAACGCCCAGGGCAATGCCGAGCTCGCCGCCCGGCAGGTTGAGCAGGCTGCCCGATAGGTTGGCCGACACGTCCCACTGAGTCTGCTTGCTGCTGTCGCGTTGCGTGAAACCGACAAAATCCAGCATCTCCTTCGTGATCGTTCCAGCCCCGCCGAAAATGTTGAACGGAACACATGGCGCGGTACAGCCGCTGATCGGCCCCAGGGCCTGCGCCAGCTTCTGGCTGTTGATATTGCCAAGCATCTTCTGGCTGGCCTTGTTCCGACCGTAGGATGCGTTGACATCCCAGAACCAGTCGCGCCCGCCCAGGTCGAACTTCCCGTCCAGGGTCACCACCCCGTACATGGTGTTGACCGTCTGGAAGAAGCGGCGGGGCCCGAGTTCGACAACGCGGCGAAAGATGTAATCGAGGTTGCTATTGTCGAGCGTCACCCCGAACGGATTGTAGGGATTGGTGGCGTGGACGCCAATCGTGTCCAGGAAATTGCCGTTGCCGGCGGCCTGGCCGATCCCGAGGGGCAGCGGCGCGGCTTGATTTCGCGACTTGCGACGATTCCACAGCAGCTTTGCGGTCAGGTTCACCGTTGGCGAAAGTTCCTGGTGCAGATTGGTAAACAGCCCGAGCCGCTCCAGCGGGATCTGGATATAGTTGTAGGGTGCAAAATTGAACCGGTCAGCGTCAGTGAAATTCTTGAAATCGCTGGCGGGATCATCCGGATCGGCCGGGTTGTAATCGGGAACGTCGGTGACCACGCCGCGCAGGGTCAGGTCTTCGCCGAACACGCCGAAGCGGCCCAGCGGGACATAGCCGGAGCAGCCGCCCGCAGGGATGTCGCAACGATCGGCGTAAGGGAAAGGAAATTGCGAAATATCGCGGTCGGCCGCGCTGATCGGCTTCTGCTTTACGTAACTGCCGCCGACGACGATCTGCGTCGGCCCGTCGGTGCCATTCCCCCAGCTGAGCTGGTAATTCTGGGAAAATCCGTCACCATGATCAAGGTAGCTGCCAAGCTGAGCGGAGGCGTCGAATCCATCCTGCCCCTTCTTGGTGATGATGTTGACGACGCCTGCGATCGCGTCGGACCCGTAGATTGCGGAGGCCCCATCCTGCAGCACCTCGATGCGCTCGATCATCCCCTCTGGTATGGAGTTGAGGTCGACCGAGCCGGGCACGCCGCTGGCCGATGCACCGTTCACGAAACGAAGGCCGTCGACCAGCACCAGGGTCCGCTTGGCACCCAGGTAACGCAGGTCGATCTCGGCCGAGCCGGCGCCGACGCCGCCGCCATCGGGCGGATTGCCCGAATTGCCGGAGCTGTTGAACTTTGAATTGAGGCCGCCGCCGGCGCTGGGCAACCGCTGCAGGACATCGGTCACCGAATTCAGCCCGGTCTTCGCGATATCTGCACTGTCGACGAACGTCACTGGTGCATCGAGGTTCAGCGGGTTGCGTCGAATACGGGAGCCGGTGACCACGATGTCGGCTGGAGCAGGGTCGCTTCCTTGCGCAGTCGACGGCTGGCTGTCATCGGCAGGCGGTGCTGCTTCCTGAGCCGAAGCAGCGTTGGCGACAAGCAACACGGCCAGCGCGACGCCGGCACGAAGAGTTGATTGAGCTCTGGACATGAATTCTCTCTCCCCCAGCGGCGTTCGAGGCGAGCGCCGGAGGGAGGGATCACAGCAATAGAACGCTCATTCGGCTGTCAGAAATCCAAGATCAACCTAACGGAAAGCTCGGCGCAGAGGGAACTGAGCAACAGTGTTGCCCAGAAGGGAGGGCGGACGATTGTGCCATAGGCACAGCCCGTCCACCCTCCATGACGACTACATCTTCACGGTTGCGCGCGCATAGAAATAACGGCCCGGCGTGTCGTAGACGGTCGGGTCGAAATTGTTGATGTCGCAGGTCACGCAGCCCGGCGCCTTGGTCTTGAACAGATTGTTCACGCCCAGTGCAAAGCCGAAATTGTCGGAGAAGCTGGGCGCGAACCAGCGCAGCTGCAGGTCGGTGTAGAATTTGGCGTCCATCACATTGCCACCCTGCTCCTTGAGCTTGGAGACATAACGGCCGGTGATGGTCGCGCCGAACGCGGCGCCGTCCCAATCGACGATTCCGACGGATTTCCATTTCGGAAAGCCTTGCGACGGGCTGCCCTGCTCGGTTCCTTCGCGACTGATCGTCTGCGTCCCCGTCGCGGTTGGGATGATCACATCGAAGTTGCGCAGGAAGCTGTTGTTCCAGGTAAACCCAAACCGACCAACGCTGGTCCTGTCGGTTCGATAGGCGAGGTTGAGGTCAATCCCCTTGGTCTTGATAGCGGCGATGTTCTGCAACAATCCGGCCACCTGCGTCAGCTGCCCACCGGTCGCGCGGGTTACCAGGGCGCAAGCATTCGCGTCGTCGTTGACCACGCAATTGGTCAGCGTCACTTCGGCGTCGACCGTCTGGATCGCATCGTCGACCCGGATCTTGTACCAGTTGAGCTCAACCGAGAAGCGCGGGATGAAGCTCGGGCTGTAAACGCCGCCGATCACCCAGCTCTTGGAAGTTTCGGGCTGGAGGTCAGGATTGCCGCCCACCAGCACCGAAATCTGCGGGTTGGCCTGCTGATAGGTGCCACCCGCCGGAACGCCGGCGGCGATGCAATTGTCCCTCACCGCAGTATCGTTCTGGAATCGACGGGGTGCGGTGTTCGTGGCGTGGGACGAGCACGGGTCGTCCAATTGCTGGTCGAAGCGCGACTGGCTGCCATCCAGCTCGCCGATCTGCGGGGCACGGAAACCTTCTGCCCAGGACAGGCGAAGTCGGAGATCTTCGATTGGCTTCCAGTTGGCGCCTGCCTTGAACGTAGTGGTCGAGCCAATGCCGCGCGAATATTTGGAGTGGCGAACCGCGCCGGTCAGTTCCAGCAGATCTGCAAACGGCAGGTCCTTCAGCAGCGGAGCGCTCAGCTCAGCATAGGCCTCCCTGACGTTATAGCTGCCGCTGGTGGGCTGCGCCGGGATGTCCGAGCTGAACCCGGCGGCAACGATCGGATCCGGATCGAAGCTTCCTTTCAGCTTGCGATATTCGAGGCCGGCAGCGACCCCCAGGGGGCCGCCGGGCAGTTCGAATAGGCTTCCGGAAATATTCGCGGTCGCGTCGAACTGAGTCTGCTTGCTTCGGTCACGTTGCACGAACGTGACGAAGTCCATCATTTCCTGCGTGATTGTGCCCGCGCCGCCGAAGATATTGAACGGAACGCAGGTTCCGCCGAACTGGCCCGGCTCCCCGACGCAATCGTCGACCGGACCGAGTGCCTGCCTCAGGTGGGCAGAGTTGATGTTGCCGAACATCTGTTGCTTGGCCTTGTTTCGACCATAAGCGACGTTGACGTCCCAGAACCAGTTGCGGTCCGACACGCCGAAGTTGCCGTCGAGAGTAGCCACGCCGTAGAGCGTATTCACCGTCTGGTGGAACCGCCGCGGACCGCCCTCGACGAAGCGCCGGTACACAAGGCCCATATTGCTCGCGTCGAGCGTCACGCCGTAAGGATTGAACGGATTGCTTACGTCGATCGTCGTAGCGTCGAGGACCGGCGTGATGCCTGCCGCAGGGCCGACGCCGAACGGCAGCGGCGCTGCGCGGTTCTTTGACTTGCGCCTATTCCAGATGCCTTTCGCCGAGAAATTGATGTTGTCGGCCACCTCATATTTGACGTTGGCAAAGGCGCCATACCGTTCGACCGGAATCTGAAGATAGTTGAAAGGCCCGAAGTTGAAACGGTCCGCGTCGGTGAACGCATGAAAATCGCTACCCGGCCCGGTCGGATTCAGCGGGTCATAGCTGGGCGCGCCAACCAGGACCGGCGCGTTGAGCGTTAGGTCGAGGAACGGGTTCGTCGCTGGAATGATCGGGTCGCAGGTCTCTTCATCAGTGCAGCCCTCCGCGGCAGGCAGCGATGGATCGCGCAAGACGATGAAACGGCCGAGCGGCACGAAACCCGAGCAACCGCCATCCGCGCAGGTGGTCGAATAGGGCGCGGGGAAGCGCGAAATGGCACGGTCGCCGGCCGACACGCTGCCTTGGCGCACATAGTTGCCGCCGACGACGAGCTGTAGCGGGCTGTCGTCGCCATTGCCCCAGCTTAGCTGATAATTCTGGGTAAATCCGTCGCCTTCCTCATAGCCACCCAGCTGGGCGCTGGCTTCGAAGCCGCGCTGGTTCCGTTTGGTGATGATATTGACCACGCCGGCAATGGCGTCCGAACCATAGATTGCCGAAGCGCCATCCTGCAGCACCTCGATCCGCTCGATCGCGCTCTCAGGAATCGAGTTGAGGTCGGTCGAGCCGGGCACGCCCGAGGCCGAAGCTCCGTTTACGTAGCGGATGCCGTCCACCAGCACGAGCACACGGCGCGACCCAAGGTAACGGAGGTCGATCTCCGCCGCGCCGGCGCCAACGCCGCCGCCGTCGGGCGGGTTGCCGAGGTTACCGCTATTGTTGAACTTGCCATTGAGGCCGCCGCCGGAGCTCGGCAGGCGCTGGAGCACGTCGTTGACCGAGTTGAGTCCGGTCTTCGCAATGTCTTCGTCGCTGACGTGGACGATCGGCTGCTCCTGGCTCAGCGGGTCGCGGCGGATGCGCGAGCCAGTGACGACGATCTCGCCGCCAGCAGCGGGCTCGGACACAGTGGCTGGTGTTTCGGGCGCATCGGGCGGAGGGAGCGGACTTTGCGCCGCCGCCACGCTGCCAATCACCAATGCAAACAATCCGGTACCCGAGCGAAGCCCCATCGCGACACGGCCCATTTGTTATCTCCCTGTTAAACGAAGACCAGCTAAGTCTTTGTTGTAACGAGAGAGTAACAAATAAGCGGGCCGCTCGAACAGTAGAGCGAAGCTATTCAACCGTGACTGTTACTTTTCAGCCACAAATGGCGCCGGGTAGGCGAGATAAGCGAGGCGCCGCATCTCGCGCCGGCCCCGAGTCACCGTGTCCAGGATCAGGCCGGCGAAGAAGCTCAGCACTGCGACGATGATCATCCCGGTCGCCAGGATGGCGGTCGGGAGGCGTGGCACGAGGCCGGTGTCGAGATAGGTGATGAACAATGGCACAGCCAGAATGATCGCCGCCACGATGAGCAGCGCGGCGATCCCGCCATAGAACAGCACCGGACGCTCCACACGGTAGAGGGTGCCGATGGTCTTCAGGATCCGCCAGCCATCTCGGTAGGTCGACAGTTTGGAAGCCGATCCCTCCGGCCGGGCGCCGTAGCTGGTAACCAGCTCGCCGACCGGCATGCGCAGCTCCAGCGCGTGGACGCTGATCTCGGTCTCGATCTCGAACCCCTCGGAAAGCACCGGAAAGCTTTTGACGAAACGCCGCGAAAAGACTCGGTAGCCCGAGAAAATATCGCTGAAGCTTCGACCGAACAGCCGCGCCAGCAAGCCGGTGAACAGGCGATTGCCGATGACATGCCCGCCGCGATAGGCATCGGCGACTTCGTGCTGTCGCGTCCCGACCACCATGTCGAGCTGTTCCTTAACCAGCATCCGCACCATTTCGGGCGCCGCCTCCGGATCATAGGTCAGGTCGCCATCGGCCATGATATAAACGTCGGCGTCGACGTCGGCGAACATGCGACGGACGACATGGCCTTTGCCCTGTTGCCGCTCGGTCCGCACGATCGCCCCAGCGGCGAGGGCCAGCTCGGCCGTGCGGTCCCGGCTGTTGTTGTCGTAAACATAAATCGCTGCGCCGGGCAGCGCTGAGCGAAAGCCGGCGATCGTCTCGCCGATCGCGGCTTCCTCATTATAGCAGGGCAGGATCACCGCGATCCGCAAACTGTCCAAGAATGCCCCCCTAGTTGCCGTCATCCCAGCGAAAGCTGGGATCTCCGTCACTTAGTGCAGAAAGCAGAAAGGAGATTCCAGCTTTCGCTGGAATGACAATTATTTTTTCTTCGCGGGTGATTTCTTTGCCGGAGCCTTTTCAGCCTTGGCGGGCGCGTCCGCCTTCTTGGCGGCAGCCTTCTTCGGCTCAGTCTTCGCTTCTGCTGGTTTCGGCTCAGCCTTCTTGGCCGCCGGCTTCCCCTCGGCCTTGCTGGGCGCAGGCTTGGCCTTGGCTTTTTTCGGCTTGGCCTCTCCATGGTCATGGTGATCATGGCCACAGCCGGGCCCGTGGACGTGGCCCTCTTCGCTCTCAAGGTCGGCCTCGAGCACGTCGCGGGCAACGGTGAGGTCGGTCACTTCCGCCTTGGAGAATAGGAAGTCGACCACCTTATCCTCATACAGCGGTGCACGAAGCTGAGCGGCTGCCATCGGGTTCTGCTGGATGTAGCGAACGAAGGCGTCGCGGTCCTTCGGCTGATATTGCGCCGCCGCCTGGCCGATCAGGCGGTTCATTTCCTGGGCAGTGACTTCAATCCCGTTGGCGGCGCCGATCTCGCTGAGCAGGAGGCCAAGGCGGACGCGCCGGACAGCGATCCCCCGATACTCCTCGGCATCGCCCTCGATTTCCTTGAGCGCCGCTTCCGGATCGGCCTCATGGCTCGCCTCGTGGCGGAGCTGGGCCATGATGTTCTCAAATTCGGCCTCGACCATCGACGGCGGAACATCGAAATCATGATCGGCCGCCAGCTGATCGAGCAGGCGCCGCTTCATGTGGGTACGGGTCAGGCCATTGAGTTCCTGCCGCTGCTGGTCGCGCAGCAGTCCCTTCAATTGCTCCAAATCGTTGAGGCCGAGCTGCTTGGCGAATTCGTCGTCGATCTTGGTTTCGCCCGCGACCTTCACCGCGGTGACCTTGATGTCGAACGTCGCCGGCTTGCCCTTCAGATTCTCGGCCTGATAGTCGGCCGGGAAGGTTACCTCGATTTGCTTCTCGTCGCCGGCCTTGAGACCGACCATTTGCTCCTCGAAGCCCGGGATCAATTGCCCCGAACCGAGCACAACCGCCATGCCTTCGCCAGTGCCGCCTTCAAAGGCGACGTCATCGACCTTGCCGACGAAGTCGATCACGACCTGGTCGCCGTTGGCGGCCTTGTGGCCCTTCTTGGCGTCTTCATAGCGGGTTTGCGACTGAGCCAGCTGACCCAGCTGTTCGTCGACTGCCTTCTCGTCGACCTCGACGTTGAACCGCTCCAGCTTCAACCCGTCGATCTTCGGCGTTGGGACGTCGGGAAGAGTCTCCAGGCGAACGCTGATCTCGGCGTCCTTGCCGGTCTCGTAGCTTTCGTCGAGTTCGACTTCGGGCTGCATCGCCGGGCGGAGCTTCTTGTCGGCCAGCAGCTTCTGCACGCTGTCCTGCACCGCGGTGTTGAGCGCGTCGCGCATCAGCGCTTCGCCATGCATCTTGCGAATGAGGTTCGGCGGCACCTTGCCGGGACGGAAGCCGGGCATGCGCACGGTCGGCGCGATCCGCTTGACCTCGCCGTCGACACGGGCGTCGATATCCTTGGCGGGGATGGTCACCTTGTAGGCCCGCTTCAGGCCTTCATTCTCCGTCTCGACGGTCTTCATGGTCACGGCACTATCCTAGGTAAGAAAAATTTGCTGCGTTTCACACGGGCGGTGGCCTGGTGCGGGCGAAGGGACTCGAACCCCCACATCTTGCGATACTGGAACCTAAATCCAGCGCGTCTACCAATTCCGCCACGCCCGCGCGGACGCCTGAAGGTGGGCGGCCTATAGCAAGGTTGGTCGTGGGGGCAAGAGCATCGGGGCAGGCAACTCTTACC
>DASWTR010000138.1:0-1935 GCA_036402035.1 Sphingomicrobium sp. | reverse complement strand
CCGCCGCCGCAGCGGAGCGTTGTCTCGTCCACGCGCTCGATTTTCGAGAAGGCCTTGCCGAGACGCACCACCACGCCTGGGACGCCGCCGTCGCGGACGATCATGTTGGAGCCGAGGCCGAGCGCCATGACGGGCGTCTCTGCATCCAGGCTTTTCAGATATTCAACCAGATCATCCCGATCGGCCGGTTCGAACAACGTCTCGGCATTGCCGCCCGACTTGAACCACACCAACGGCGCCAGGGGAGCATCAGTCTTCAATTTTCCTCGAACACCAACCTGTGTTCGTCCTGAGCGAAGTCGAAGGGCGCTGGCACCCCGCCCTTCGACTTCGCTGTCGCTACGCTCAGGACGAACGATGTCTTGCTTACCGGGCATCATTTGCTCGCCCGAGCCTTGCCGATTCCGTCGGCGAGCCCCGCCGCCCATTTGGTGATGTCGCCGGCGCCCATGCAGATCACGATGTCGCCCTCGGCCGCCAGGTCGCGCAGCGAGCGGCACAGATCGTCGGGCCCATCGACCGTCTTGACCATGCGATGCCCACGCGCCCGCAGTCCCTCGGCCAGCGCTTCCGCGCTCACCCCCTCGATCGGTTCCTCGCCCGCCGCATAGACCGGCGCGACGAACACGACGTCGGCGTCGTTGAACGCATTCTGGAAGTCGTCCATCAAGTCGCGCAGCCGCGTGTAGCGGTGCGGCTGGACCACCGCGATCACCCGCTCCTGCGCCGCTTCGCGCGCGGCCGCCAGCACCGACCTGATCTCGACCGGGTGATGGGCGTAATCATCGATGATCGTCGCCCCGCCAATCTCTCCGACCTTGCTGAAGCGCCGCTTCACCCCCGAGAAATTCTTGAAGCCGCCCTGCAGCACCTCGTCAGAGAAGCCGAACTCCTGGCCCACCGCGATCGCCGCCAGCGCATTGAGCACATTGTGCCGTCCCGGCATCGGCACGAACACGCCCTGGATCACCCGCCGCTCGCCGTCGCCTTCCCGAATCGACACGTCGAACCGGCTGCCGCCATTCTCCGGCACGATATTGTCGGCGCGAAGATCGGCTAGCGCGGAGGTGCCATAGGTGACGATCCGCCGATCGCGGATGCGGCTGAGCACACCCTGCACCTCGGGATGGTCGACGCACATCACGGCGAGGCCATAGAAAGGCACATTCTCGACAAACTCGACGAACGCGTCCTTGATCGCGTCGAAGTCGCCATAATGCTCGAGATGCTCGGGATCGATGTTGGTCACCACCGCAATGGTGCCGTCGAGGCGAAGGAAGCTGCCATCGCTTTCGTCGGCCTCGATCACCATCCAGTCGGATTTGCCGAGCCGGGCGTTGGAGCCATAGGCGTTGATGATCCCGCCGTTGATCACGGTCGGGTCGATCCCGCCGGCATCGAGCATCGCCGCGATCATCGAGGTGGTGGTGGTTTTGCCGTGCGTGCCGGCGACCGCGATGGTCATCTGCATCCGCATCAGCTCGGCCAGCATTTCGGCCCGCCGCACCCGCGGCAGTCGACGCTCGGCAGCGGCCTGGATCTCGGGATTGTCGTCGCGGATCGCCGTCGAGCAGACGACCACCGCCGCGTCGCCGAGATTGTCGGCGCTCTGCCCGATCATCACCGGGATTCCGCGCTTCCGCAGTCCCTCGGTGACGTAGCTTTCGGCGTTGTCACTGCCCTGAACCTTGTAGCCGAGGTGATGCATCACCTCGGCGATGCCCGACATGCCGATGCCGCCGATGCCGACGAAATGGATGGTGCCGATGTCCTTGGCGACCCCTTTCATCCCCCGCTTCGGCATCAGGCGAAGGCCCCGTTCGGGATCGGGGTCAGCACCATCTCCTCGGTGGGGATCGGATCGGCGCCGAGGTCGCGGCCTGTCATCTCGACCAGGTCGGCAAGATCGCTGGCCGCGTTCGGCCGGCCGACCGC
>DASWTR010000137.1:0-2990 GCA_036402035.1 Sphingomicrobium sp. | reverse complement strand
CCGTCAAGCCCGAGCTCAGCAAGCGGTCGATCTATGAAGCGGTGGTCTATGACGTCACCACCGCCGGCTCGGCACGGTTCGCTTTTCCCCAGGACCTTGGCCGCTACGGGGTCGAGCCGGGTTCGCTTGACCTGAGCAAGGCCGAGCTTCGGTTTGGCCTCAGCGATCCACGTGGCCTCGGTGCCAATCCCAAGGTCAGGCTCGACGGCCGCACGGTGCGGTTGCAACCGGGTGCGGGGAGTGGCGCCGGACGCGGCTTCTTTGCCTTTGTCGACGCCACGCCGCTTACTGCCAAGCCGCTGGTGGTCGAGTTCGATTATGCCTTCCGCGGCAACAGCTCGCTGGCGCTCGACCCCCGGGCAGGCGACACCCATTGGCGTGTGACCAGCAGCTGGCCGCACCCCTCGTTCGGCGGTTCCTTCCTGCCGGGTACCCGGCAGATCGGCGGCGACGGCTTCACCGCCGACTATCGCATTGGCAATCTGGCGCTCGGTCGCTCATTGATCTCGACCCACGACAAAGGTCAAAGCAATCTCAACGCCGATATGCCGGCGCCGGAAACTCGCTACGCCTCGACGGCCGCGAGCTCGTCCGACGCCGCGTCGATCAGCCTGATCCAGCCGGTCGACCTTTATTCGCAGGTCGATCGCGCGACCAAATATGGCTTCCTGTTCATCGGCTTCACCTTCATGGCGCTGTTGATGTTCGACGTTATCGGCGGGGTCCGCGTCTCGTCGGTCGAATATCTGCTGATGGGTGCGGCGATCGTGCTGTTCTTCGTGCTGCTGCTAGCCTTCGCCGAGGTGGTCGGCTTCACGCCTGCCTATATAATCGCGTCGGTGGCGATTGCCGGCCTGAACACCGCCTATTCGGCCGCCGTTCTGGGCAGCTGGAAACGGGGTTATGTGATTGGCGGGCTGCTGATCGGCCTTTATGCCGTGCTTTACATCCTGCTTGGGCTGGAGGCCTTCTCGCTGCTGATCGGATCGATCCTGCTGTTCCTCGCGCTGGCCGGGGTGATGTACGCCACCCGGCGGATCGACTGGAGCGGCGGCGCCGCGCCGGAAACGGCTACGTAAAACACTGGTCGCGGGGAGCGGCTGCGGCTAAGCCGCTCCCCCGACATGACCGATCCCAAACCACCCAAGCGCATCTTCCCGGAAGCCAAGGTCGATGCCCGCGCCGCGACCCACGTCCCTTCCTCGCCGCAGACCGAGAGCGAAGCCTATAAGCTCGCCTTCCAGGACAATGAGTTCCTGCTCCGGCCCGACCTTCGCCCGGTCCGCTTCCAGCTGGAGCTGTTGAAGCCCGAGCTGCTGATGAATGAGGCCAACATCGCCTCGACCTTCGTCTTCTACGGGTCGGCGCGCGTGCCCGAACCGGCCAAGGCCCAGGCGCTGCTCGAAGCGGCGCGGAGCGACTGGGACAAGAAGGTCGCCGACCGGCTTGTCGCCAAGTCCAAATATTATGACGAGGCACGGAAGCTGGCCCGCATCGTCAGCAGCTTTCCGGTCGACGAGGACGGCAAGCGCCAGTTCGTGGTCTGCTCGGGCGGCGGCCCGTCGTTCATGGAAGCCGCCAATCGCGGCGCGCATGACGAGGGCAAGGAATCGATCGGGCTCAACATCGTCCTGCCGCACGAGCAGCTGCCCAACAATTTCGTGACGCCGGACTTAAGCTTCCAGTTCCACTATTTCGCGCTGAGGAAGATGCATTTCCTGCTGCGCGCCCGCGCGGTCGCGGTGTTCCCCGGCGGCTTCGGCACGTTCGACGAATTCTTCGAGCTGCTGACCCTGATCCAGACCGGCAAGGTCAGGCCACTGCCGATCCTATTGTTCGGCCGCGAATTCTGGGAGCGGGTGGTCGATTTCCAGGCGCTGGCGGAGGAAGGGGTGATCAGCCCGCACGACCTCGATCTGTTTACCTGGGTCGAGACGGCGGACGAGGCGTGGGACGCCGTCTGCCGCCATTATGAGGTCTGCTGATCAGCGCTGCTGCGCGGCGGCGGTGATGGCCGCGAACTGTTCCGGCGTGGTTGAGGCGACTTCCTCGCGGATCAGCTCGAGCGGCAGCTGATCGGCCCGTTTGAAGCGAATGCAGCTTTTGCCCATGTCGAGCTTCCTGCCTTCGGCCTCCGCAGCTGCTCGAAGCCGCTCGGTCCGCTCCGCGCTGGCGTAGGTGCAATTCAGATAAAGGCTGTTGGCGTTCTTCTGCGCGGCCAGCGCGGCATAGGCGAGTGGCTGGCCGTTATAGGTCTTGCCGCTGACCTCGAGCGGCACCTGCCAGACGATCATGCCCCAGTTCATCGCCTCCTCATATCCGGGAGGCAGCGCCGAATTGACAAGATCGCGCACGCGCTCGATCTCGGCGCGGCGATCGTCCGGTAATTCCGCAAGATAATCGGCGACGGTGGAAGCCTTGGAGCTGACCACCGCGGGCGTCCCTACTGACCCGGGGTCTGGCCCGGGGCGCCCTCACCGGACAGGGTGCGACCGCCCTTGGCGGCCTGGGCCTCGTTGAGCACCGGCTCGTTCGAAGCCTTCTGCGCGCCGGCGTCGTCCGCTTCGGCCGCAGCCTTGTCCGCAGTGGTGGTTGCGTCGGCCGCCGGCGGCGGCGGGACGGTCAGCGTTCCACCGCGCGAGTTGAGGAACAGCATCAGGTCGGCGCGGTCCTGCGGGTTGGACAGGCCGGCGAAGGTCATCTTGGTTCCCGGCGCGAACTTCTTGGGGTTGGCTAGCCAGGCCGACATCTTCTCCCAATCCCAGGTGCCGCCGACGCCCTTCAACGCGTCGGAATAGGCGAAGCCCGGGTGGCCGGCGATCGGCTTGCCCATCGTTCCGAACAGCGCCGGGCCGAGCGCATTGGCGCCGCCCGGATCGGCGTTGTGGCAGGCGGCGCATTTCTTGAACACCGCTTCGCCCTTGGCGACGTCGGCGGTCGCCAAATAGAAGGCGATCGGCTTCTCCGCCTCGGCGCCTTCGCCTTCGACC
>DASWTR010000136.1:0-2125 GCA_036402035.1 Sphingomicrobium sp. | reverse complement strand
GGGCGTCGGCATCCGCTTCAATGGCGCCGAGAAGACCAACGTCGAGGAATATTGCATTTCGGAAGGTTGGATCCGCATGGCGGTCGGCCGCAGCCGCGACCGCCACGGCAATCCGATGACGCTCAAGATGAACGGCAAGGTTGAGCCCTATTACGAGGGCGAGAACCAGGCCGACGAAAAAGGCCCCGGCGAGGACGCCGAGGCCTGATCCCTTCGCTCGGGCCGGTCAGGCCTGATTATTACGTTGCCGCGCTTCGGCCGCTTTCCGCCCACGCGAACGGTCGATCAACTTCTTCGCGCCCCACGCCGCGGCGCCGACCAGCGCTAACGTGCCGAGACCGCGCCTTGCGATCACCGGTACAGCCGCCCCGGCCAGCGCACCCGTCAACTTCTGGTTCCGGCCCGCCAGCTTTTCGCCGACCACCGCGCCCAATATCTTGCCTAGCATGAACGATACTCCTTCTCAGGGGTATCAGCGCGCCAGCGCTCGGCGCGTTCCCTTAGGCCGCGCGAAGCTGTGACAGGAATTCGTCGGTAGCGGACCTGAGCCCCTGGGCGATCTTGGTGAGGCCGGTGGCCGACGCCTGGATTTCGTCGGAGAACTGCACCGCCTCGCCCGCCGCCCGGGCGACCTCGCCGACCCGCTGCGCGATCTGGGTAACGCCGGCCGCGCTGTCCACCGCGCTTTGCTCGATCAGGGTGGCGACGCTGCTCTGATCGGCGATTGCGTTGCGCATCTTGGCCGCTGCCTGCTCCAGCTCGACCATCGCGCGAGCGACTTGGCCGATGGCGTCGTCCGCTTGAGCGGCGCCGGTGCCGATGCCCGACACGATCTGGTTGATCTGGCCGGTCGCGTCATGCGCCTGGTTGGCCAGCGCTTTCACTTCCGCCGCGACCACCCCGAAGCCGCGGCCGGCGTCGCCCGCCCGCGCCGCTTCGATGGTGGCGTTGAGCGCCAGCATATTGGTCTGGGAGGCGACGCCCTGGATCAGGCCAAGGAACGCCTCGATGTTCGCCGCCTGCTCGGACAGGGCGCGGATCACTTCCTCGCCAGTCTGCGACGCGCCGCGCGCGGCGACGCCCAACTCCGCCTGGTGGTTAGCGGTTGCGGCGATGCTGAGGATCGATTTGCTGAGGTCGCTGACACTGGCCGACACGCGCATCGCGTTCTGCGAAGCGTTCTCGGCATCGCGGGCGGCGTTGGCCGACTGCTCGCCGGCATCATGGGCGAAGCGATGCATGCTGCCAGCGGCATGTTCGAGCTGCTCGGCGGCAGCGCCGACCGACTGGACGATCTTGGCGACCGAGCTTTCGAATGCGCCGGCCAGCGCGATCAACTCTTCGCGGCGGGCATCGGCCATGCCGCGGCGCTCGATCTCCAGCCGCTTCTCGCGTTCGGCCTCGACCTCGTCGAGCGCGATCCGTGCCGTCTCCAGCGCCTCGCTTGCCGAGGCCGCCGACTTGACCGCCTCCACCGCCGACCGCTCGCTTGCCTGGCGGGCCTCGGCCTGCTCGACGAACAGCTTGCCCATGTGGACCATCATCGGCCCAAGCACGCCCAGCACCATCAGCACCGCAACCGCATGGACCATCACCCGCATCAGGTCGCCGGAGCCGATGAACACCCACTCCAGCGCGAGATAGCTCAGCAGCAGATGATGCACGGCGATCGCGCCGGCCGCGACGGCGATCGGGCGCCAGTCGCAGACCAGGGTCAGCGCTGCCAAGCCGACAAAGAAATACATATGGCCTTCCATCTGCCAGGCGTGACCTTGCAGCATGAAGACCAGCAGCGCTGGCTGGATCCCGGCCATGATGCCGAATGCGATGCCTCCGGCGGCATCGTAGCGCTCGCGCATTGCATAATAGGTCGGGATCAGGTTGAGCGCGGCCGAGAAGGCGACCGGCATGAACTCATTTTGATAGTCGAACAGCAGCGCTAGCAGGAGCAGCGACGCCGTCGCCGTCCAGCCCAGCATCGCCAGCATCAGCACGCCCCGGACGCGCAACCTGCTAAGTTCGTTCATACCCAGTGACTCCCCAATCACTCGCTCACGCACAGGGCGGCCGGGGCCGCCAATACCAACACTCGCCTGGCCCACAGGGCCGACAACAAATCGCGGTT
>DASWTR010000135.1:0-2367 GCA_036402035.1 Sphingomicrobium sp. | reverse complement strand
GCGCCGTCGGCCGAGAAGAGCCCGGAAGTGCTGTGCGTCCGCAATGCGATGGACGAGACTCCGCCCGATTTCGCGATGGACGTCCATGGCGACGAGGCGATTCCGGCCAATTTCCTCGCCGGCTTTGAGGGCATTCCGTCGCTGACCGAGCGGCAGACCCGCCTGTTCAACCTGTTCAGCGAGACGCTGGAGCGCATCTCGCCCGACTTCCAGACTCGCCAGGGCTATGAAATCCCGGCGCCGGGCCAGGCCAATATGTCGATGTCCACCACCCAGCTGGCCGAGCGCTTCGGCTGTGTCTCGATGACGCTGGAAATGCCGTTCAAGGACAATTTCGACCTACCCGACGAAGTTTATGGCTGGTCGCCGGAGCGGTCGAAATATCTCGCCGGCTCCTGCCTCGACGCGCTGCACGCCACCCTGCCGGAGCTCAAGAAGGCCAAGGCCGAAAAGGGCAAGGCCTCGGAGAAGGTCGACGCTTGATGCCGACGCTGGTTCTGATCCGCCACGGCCAGTCGCAATGGAATCTCGAGAACCGCTTCACCGGCTGGTGGGACGTTGATCTGACCGAGGCGGGCATCGCCGAGGCACGGGCCGCCGGCAAACTGCTCGCCGACCGCGGCTTCCAGTTCGACCGCTGCTTCACGTCGCTGCAGACGCGCGCCATCCGAACGCTGCACCTAGTGCTGCATGAGTTGAAGTCGCTCTGGCTTCCGGTGACCAAGGATTGGCGCCTCAACGAGCGCCACTATGGCGGCCTGACTGGCCTCAACAAGCAGGAGATGATCGACCAAGTTGGGGCCGAGCAGGTCAAGATCTGGCGCCGCTCGTTCGACATCCCGCCGCCGCCGCTCGGCGCCGACAGCCCCTACCAACTGGCCGACGACCGCCGCTACGCGGGCGTCGTCATCCCCGAGACCGAAAGCCTCAAGGATACGATCGGCCGGGTCCTACCCTATTACAGCGCGCACATCGTGCCCGCGCTGTTGCGCAGCGAACGGGTGTTGGTTTCTGCCCACGGCAACTCGCTACGAGCGCTGGAGAAACATCTGTCGAACATCGCCGACGCCGACATCGTCGGGCTCGAGATCCCGACCGGCCAACCGATCGTCTATGAGCTCAATGACGATCTGTCGGTGCGGGACCGCTATTATCTTAGGGAGCGCTAGGGGCCGCGCCTAGGCGGCCGCCTTAACCCGATACATTGCCTTGTCGGCGCGGGCGAGGACGGTGGCGGGCGTATCGCCCTTCTCGATCAGGGTGACGCCGATTGCGACCGACATCGGCAGCGGCGCGCCTTCAAACAGGAAATCTTCGCAGGCGATGCTGTCGACCAGCCGCTCGGCGGTTTCCAGCGCGCTCTTCTCGTCGGCATGATCGAGCAGCACGCAAAACTCGTCGCCGCCGAGCCGTGCCACGAAATCATTGGCCCGCGTCCCGGCCAGCAATTTCTCGGCGACATTCACCAGCGCGGCGTCGCCGCCGATATGGCCGAACTTGTCGTTCAAAATCTTGAGGTCGTTGAGGTCGACGAACAGCATCGCCGACGGGATCCCATGCCGCTCGCGGCGGGCGATCATCTTCTCCAGCTCGCGCAGCATGCCGCGGCGATTGGCGAGCGGCACGAGCGCGTCGCGATGCGCGAGTCGGTCGAGTTCCTCGACCCGCGATTCCAGCCGCTTAACCTCGGCGCGCAGCCTCGCGATCTCGTCCAGCAATTCGGCCGGGTCGCGCTGCTCCCAAGCGACGTCGTGCATTACCTTAGCCCCCGCTAATCCCGGAGTCGCTTAACGCAAATCAATGACAATGTGGATTCCGTTCGCTGCGCCTGTCCCGGATTGCGCCAGCCGCGACAGGTCTTTAAGCCGCCAGTTCCAGGAGGCGTTGGGGAATTTCGAATGGCCGATCCGTTGGTCGGGATCATTATGGGCAGCACCTCCGATTGGGAAACGATGCGTCACGCCTCAGAAACGCTCGACGCGCTTGGAGTGGCCCATGAAACGCGGGTCGTTTCCGCCCATCGCACGCCGAAACGCCTCTATGATTACGCCCATTCGGCCAAGTCGCGCGGCCTCAAGGCGATTATCGCCGGAGCCGGCGGCGCGGCCCATCTTCCGGGAATGGCCGCGTCGATGACCGAGCTGCCGGTGCTCGGCGTCCCGGTCGAGAGCAAGGCGCTCCAAGGCATGGACAGCCTACTGTCCATCGTCCAGATGCCGGCCGGGATCCCGGTCGGTACGCTGGCGATCGGCAAGGCCGGTGCCGTCAACGCCGCGCTGCTGGCAGCGGCGATGCTCGCCAACAATGACGAGGCTCTTGCCGCACGTCTCGCCGACTGGAGGGCGAAGCAGACCGACGCCGTTCCAG
>DASWTR010000134.1:0-2519 GCA_036402035.1 Sphingomicrobium sp. | reverse complement strand
TGGCGGATGCCGCTGTGGGACGGGTATGACGAGATGCTGAAATCGGACGTCGCCGATCTCAGCAACGCCGCGGACTCGCCGATGGCGGGTTCGGTCACTGCCGCGCTGTTCCTGAGGCGGTTCGTTCCGGCGAAAGCCCCTTGGGCGCATTTCGACACTTTCGCCTGGCGGCCAAGCGCGAAACCGGGCCGGCCGAAGGGCGGCGACGCGATGGGCCTCAGGGCCGCATTCGCCATGCTTCGCCGCCGCTACGGCGCGTGAAGCATCTCGGCTGGCCGCGATTTTTCGCCGCTTTGTGAGATCGTTACGCAACCAATCCGCCTTTGCTCGGTTACTTCCTTCGCTACGCGACGATAGGAGAAATCGAACCAATGGCCGATGCATCGCTATCGGGGTGGATGCGGGCACTGATCGAGTATGTCCGGTCGGGCGAGCCGGATCTCACCAATCGGCAAATGGCTTTGCTGATGCTGGTTTATCTCACTCCCGGCCCCCACACCGTTCGTGGGCTGGCCCGGCTGCTCGGGGTCTCAAAGCCGGTGGTGACACGCGCCTTGAACACATTGGGAAGCCTGGGCTATCTGCGCCGCGAACGGGATCAGGACGACCGCCGCAACGTGTTCGTCGTCCGCACCAATGATGGGGCAGAATTTCTTGAAGGGTTCAAAAAATATCTCCGCGCCGGCGATGACGGCCAGCGCCGCCCCGTCGAGCAGCCGAAACGAGAGCCGGCCTTCGCCGATCATTGACGGATTCGCCCTGACCGGCGTCTCCAGCCTTCCCGATCCCGCCACCCACGCCTATCGCAAGGACTTGGCCGACGTCGCCCTCGCCGGTCGTGTGATAGCTTCCCACTATGCCGAACCGCTGGTGCGGCACTTGACGGCCGCTGCGCCGCTCCTGCCGATGCCGGCCAACGACGCCGAACCGATCATGCAGCTTGGTGTCGGAGATGAAATCCGGATGCTCGACAACAGCCGCGGCTGGGCCTGGGGTTATGGGCCCGACGGCCGGGTAGGCTATGTTGCCGCCGAGGCGGTCGGGATTTAGATACCCTTCGCCTTGCGGAAGGCGCGCCATCTGGCGACGTTGGCATTGTGCTCGGCCAGCGTGTTGGCAAAGACATGCCCGCCGCTGCCGTCGGCGACATAGTAAAGCGCCTCGGTCTTGGCGGGCCTCAGCACGGCAATGATGCTGTCGCGGCCCGGGTGGGTGATCGGCCCGACGGGAAGCCCCGCCTTGCGCCGAGTGTTGTAGCCATTGTCGGCGGCCAATTCCGACCGGCGGATCATCCGCCCAAGTGGCTTGCCCTTGGTGATCGGATATATCGTGGTCGCATCCGCCCCCAGCGCCATGCCGATGCGCAGGCGATTGGAAAGCACGCCGGCGACCATCGGACGCTCGCTGGGCTTGCCGGTTTCCTTCTCGACGATCGAGGCCAGGATGATCGCCTCCTCGGGCGTGCTCACAACAGCTTCGGGCGAACGCTTGGGCCATTCCTGCTGGATGACCCTGTCCATTGCGTCGGTCATGCGTTTCAAGACAAGCGCCCGGCTCTCGCCCTTCTGCCAATCATAGCTGTCGGGAAGGACCGATCCTTCGTCCGGGAGCGGGGCAGGACCAGTCAGGTCGCGGATCGCCGCCAACTTCTCCTGCACCAGGATCGAAGGCATGCCTTCGGGGATCGTGACCAAGCGGACCACCGGCCGGCCGTGCTGAAGAAGGTCCAATACCTCGCCCCCGCTGGCGCCCGCAGGAATCTCGAACTCGCCGGCCTGGATCGGGTCCGAGGAGCCGAAGATCCTCGCCATCGCCCGATAGGTAGTGGCGTTGCCAGGAATGACGCCTTGCTCGTCCAATTGGGCAGCGACTGAGGCAAGCGTCGCGCCTTCCTCAATGATCACGCGGTGCGGCCCCGCCTTCGGACCAGCCGCGCCCCATAGCAGCCAGAAGCCGGCGATCCCGGAAAGCAGGCCAAGCAGCAGGGCAATGAGGATTGCTCGGCGGAGCATCTGCCTTGCTTAATTCACTGCCTTCACGATCAGCGAGGCGTTGGTTCCGCCGAAACCGAAGCTGTTGTTGAGCGCGGCGCGCACCTGACGCTTCTTGGCCTGATGCGGGACCAGGTCGACGCCCGCCGTGCCTTCGCTCGGGTTATCGAGGTTGAGCGTCGGCGGGACGATCTGGTCGCGAAGGGCGAGGATGCAGAAAATGGTCTCGACCGCTCCGGCACCGCCCAGCAAATGGCCGATTGCCGACTTGGTCGAGCTCATCGAGACATTGGCAATCTCGTTGCCGAACAGCTTGCGCACCGCGCCAAGCTCCAACTCATCCCCCATCGGCGTTGAAGTGCCGTGGGCGTTGATATAGTCGATGTAGGCCGGCGTCATGCCCGCCTTCTTCAGCGCCATTTCCATCGAGCGATAGGCGCCCGAGCCTTCCGGATGCGGCGCGGTGACGTGATAGGCGTCGCCTGACAGGCCATAGCCGACCACCTCGGCGTAGATTTTGGCGCCGCG
>DASWTR010000133.1:0-6110 GCA_036402035.1 Sphingomicrobium sp. | reverse complement strand
ATCGAATGCTCGGCGATGATCCGCGCCCATCTCGGCGAGACGATCGACATTCACGGCGGCGGGCTCGACCTCATCTTCCCGCATCATGAGAATGAAGTCGCGCAGAGCCGCTGCGCGCACCGCGGCATCCCGCTGGCGCGGCTGTGGGTGCACAACGGCTTTGTCGACATGGGCGCCGAGAAAATGTCGAAGAGCCTCGGCAATGTGATCACCGTCGACCAACTGCTGGAGGCGGGGCACCGCGGCGAGGTGCTGCGCTTGGCGTTGCTGTCGGCGCATTACCGATCGCCGCTGCCGTGGACCGAGCAGCTGATTGCGCAGAGCAAGGCGGCGCTTGACGGATTCTACCGCCGGGCTGCCGATGCCGAGCCCGGCGACGTGGACGACGGGGTGGTCGAGGCGCTGCAAGACGACCTCAACACGCCGCTCGCCCTGTCGCGAATGTCGGCGATCGACGATCCGGCGAGCCTCAAGGCCTCTGCTCAGCTGCTTGGCCTGCTGATGATGGGCCAGGACGAATGGTTCCGCGGCGACGGAGATGCGAGCGGAATCGAGGCCCGCATCGAAGCTCGCGCCGAGGCCAAGAAGCGCCGTGATTTTGCCGAGGCTGACCGTATCCGCGACGAGCTAAAGGCCAAAGGAATCGTGTTGGAAGACGGACCTTCAGGCACCACATGGCGCAGGGAATGAAGGGGCCGCCCTACACGCTCGAAATCCTGCGCCTGGCGGCCTCGGTCCCTTATCTTGAGCCAATCGAGCAACTGGACGGAGCCACGGAGCGGCGGTCACCGACTTGCGGCAGCCGGATGCGGATCGCGGTCGAGCTGGACTGGGCGGACCGTGTGAGCCGGATCAGGCAGGCGGTTGAAGCCTGCGCCTATGGCCAGGCGACGGCGGCGTTGATGGGCGGCCATGCGATGGGCCGAAGCGCAGAGGAAGTCGGCACCGCGCTAGCGGAGCTGGATGCCTGGCTGGCGGGAAGAGGCGACGTTCCGGCATCTTGGCCCGGACTTGAAGTGCTTGCGCCGGCCTTATCGCGGAAGGGTCGTCACGGCGCGATCCTGTTGCCGTTCCGGACCCTGCTCGCAGCGATCGAGGCGGCCAGATGAGCGTCGAGGGGCAGGTCGAGGAGACCACCAACGCGCTGCTGGAGAGTGGCGCGATCATGCTTGGCACCGCGCTGATCTTCGTCACCCTGTTCCGCAAGCTGAAGCTGGGCGCGACACTCGGCTATATCGTCGGCGGAGCGATCATCGGGCCGCACCTGCTCGGCCTGGTTGGCGATCCCGAGGCGCTGGCCAGCATTTCGGAAATCGGGATCGCGCTGCTGCTGTTCATCGTGGGCCTGGAGCTGCAGCCGGCCCGGCTGTGGCGGTTGAGGAAGGATATTTTCGGGCTTGGCCTGGCGCAGGTGGTGCTGTGCGGGCTGGCGCTCAGCCTGTTCATCCATCTCGCGCTCGGCGTCAGCGCCGCTGCGGCGCTGGCGATCGGATTGCCACTCGGCCTGTCGTCGACCGCGCAGGTGTTGCCGATGCTGCGCGCCGACAATGAGCTTACCACGCCGCAGGGCGAGCGGGCCTTTTCCATCCTCCTGTTCCAGGACCTGGCGATCGTGCCGATGATCACGATCATCGCCGCCATGTCGCGCGTCCCGCCGGACCCGAGCGACCCGAGCGGCTGGACCCTCGCCGCATATACGGTGCTGGCGGTGGCCGGGCTGGTGCTGGCCGGGCGCTGGATCATCAATCCCTTTTTCCGGCTGATAGGGCGGCTGGGCGAACGGGAATTGTTCGTGGTCGCGGGCCTGTTCGTCGTGATCGCTTCATCCGCGCTGATGCACATGCTGGGCCTGTCGGTGGCGCTTGGAGCGTTCGTCGCGGGTGTGATGTTGGCGGAATCGCCTTACCGGCACGAACTCGAAAGCGATGTCGAGCCGTTCCGCTCGATCCTGCTCGGCCTGTTCTTCCTGTCGGTCGGCATGCTGCTCGACCTCGCAACGATCGCCGCCCGGCCGTTGTTCGTGATTGGCATCGCCGCGGCGGTGATCGTCATCAAGGGCCTGATCATCGCCGGTCTGGCCCGCACCTTCGGCAACAGCTGGCCGCGCAGCGTGCGGCTCGGCCTGCTGCTCAGCCAGGCGGGGGAGTTCGGCTTCGTGCTGTTCGCTCAGGCGGCGGGCGCGCAACTGATCCTGCCGGAGGCGGCGTCTTTGTTCGGAGCGGTTGTGACCCTGTCAATGGCCGCGACGCCGTTCCTGATGCGGCTGACGGATTGGCTGGAACGGCGCGAGGAGATGGGTACGGCAGGGCTCGACGGGCCGGAAAAGTCGCCGGAGACCAGCGTGATCGTGGTCGGCTACGGCCGGTTCGGCCAGACCGCGGCCCAGATGCTGATGGCCAAGGGCGTGGCGGTCACACTGATCGACACGGAGGCCGAGATGATCGAGGTCGCCGGAAGCTTCGGCACCAAAGTCTATTATGGCGACGGGATGCGGATCGACCTTCTCCGTCTGGCCGGGGCGGAGACGGCCAAGGCGATCCTGTTCTGCAACGACAATCGCGATGGTGGATTGACCCGCGAAGCGGTCAAGCGGGTGCTTGAGGCTTTCCCGCACGCGGCGGTGCTGGTGCGCGCGTTCGACCGGGTTCATTTGATGACGTTCGACGGCCTGGATATCGCCTTTGCCCAGCGCGAAATGTTCGAGAGCGCCATCAAGATGGGGCGGGCGGCGCTCGAGGCGATCGGCCTTACCGCCGAACAGGTCGACGAGGTCGATTTTGAATATCGGCTGCGCGATTGCGAGCGGCTGGAGCTGCAAAGCGCGACCGGCGATCTGCGCGCCGGCATCGATCGCTCCTTCGCGCCCGACCGGGCGCTTCCGCCGAACGGAAAGTCAGACAGCGCCGCCGAGGAAATCGGCTAGCCGCCGCCGTTCGACATGGGGCTCGAAGAATGCCCGGCCGATGCCGCGAGCCAAGATCAGGGTAATATTGCCGCCCAAATTCTTTTTATCGCGCGTCATCCATTCGACCAGCTTGCCGCCACGACCGTTCAGACCGACCTCGGCAAGCCGCGTCGGCAGGCCACACCCTCCGAGGTGCGAAACGACCCGGTCGGCGTCGGCCACCGGGCAAAGGCCGGCCTCGGCCGAGAATCGGAAGGCCAAGGCCATGCCGAGAGCGACCGCTTCGCCATGGAGGACGGTGCCGAGACCCGCTTCTGCCTCGATCGCGTGCGCGAAAGTGTGACCGAGGTTGAGCAGGGCGCGCTTGCCCGACAGATCCTCGATGTCGCCCGAGATGATCCGCACCTTGGCCTTGATGGCGGTCTCGATCGCGTGTTGCCGCAGGTCGGGATGGCCTGCCAACAGCCCGCGGCCGTTGGCCTCGCACCAGGCGAAGAAGGCGGGGTCGTCGATCAGGCCATATTTGACGATTTCGGCATAACCGGCGCGGAGCTGCCTGGCGTCAAGCGTGTCGAGCAGCGAGGGGTCTGCGATCACCAGCGCCGGCTGGTGGAAGGTCCCGATCAGATTCTTTTCGCCGAATGCGTCGATCGCGGTCTTGCCGCCGACCGCGCTGTCCGCCTGGGCGAGCAGGGGGGTGGGGATGTGGATGACCGGGCCGCCTCGCTTGAACAGAGCTGTCGCGAGACCGGCAAGGTCGCCGACACTGCCGCCGCCAAGAGCGACAATCGGCGTGGCTCGGGAAGCGCTCCGTTCGGTGAGCGCCGCGAGCAGCAGGTGAAGCTGCGCCCAGTCCTTGGCGGCCTCGCCTTCCGGAACCAGGAGCGGGTCGGCATCGATTGCATCGGCGACCTTCGCGCCATGCAACGCGAACACTCGGGGCTCGCTGATCAGGATCGGACGGGCATCGCGCGCCATGTCACGGATTCGGTCGATGCCGGCCTCGACCGGACCGACCATGACATCATAGCTTCGATGATGAGCGTCGACCCGAACGACCGTCATTTGGAGAGATGGTCCTCCAGGGCCGCGACGATCGCCTCGACCACGTCGTTGTGGGCGCCGGCACCGCTGCGGATCCGGATATGCGCCTCCGAATACATCGGGCCTCGCTCGTCGGCGAGACGAGCCAGGATTTCGCTGCGGTTGCCTTTGCGCAGCAGCGGCCGGTTGTTGCGGCGCGCGGTCCGCTCGGCGAGCACGTCGATGGGGGCGTCGAGCCAGATGGTGATCGCGCGTTCGTTGAGCAGCTTGCGCGTACGGGGATCGATGAATGCGCCGCCACCGGTGGCGATGACCCTTACGGTTCCGTCGACCAGCCGCGCGACGAGTCTTCGTTCCCCATCGCGAAAATCCTGCTCGCCATAACGCTCGAACAGTTCCGCCGTACTGGCGCGTCCCGCCTCCGCAATCTCCTCATCGCTGTCGACGAACGGAAGGTTCAGCCGCCGCGCCAGCCGCCGACCTACAGTCGACTTGCCTGCGCCCATCAGCCCCACCAGCACGATCGGCCGATCCAATATGTCGGTCACTCTTGGCACGGCGAGGGGCTATACATAGTGGCTCAAGGTCGGGCAAAAGCCTTTCTCAAATCTGCGGAATCAATGGAGCCGAAATGCCGCGAGGGCTGATTTTCCTGATTATTGTCATCCTGCTGCTTGTGGGCGGGATGTTCCTGCTGTCGCGCAGCGCAGAGGAAGTCCCGGTGCAGACCATCGAGGCCAATGTCACCGCCAATGCAGCCGCGAACTAGGTCCATATTGATCGGCGGGGCGGCGATCGCCCTGGCTGTGGCGCTGCCGGCGATCGCGCAGGACCGGCCGGAATCGATCCTGCCGCCCGGCTTCGGCGATCCCGCCACGCCGGCGCCGGAACCCGTCGCCAACGAGATCCAGCCGGCAACCCGGCCAGCCACGGACCGTCAGCCGGTCCAGGAAACCGGCGTGGAGGTGACGGACCTGCTGACTGCCCTCGACGAGCTTGCTGAGGCCGAGCCGGTCAAGCAGGTGGAGTATCCGGCTCGGGCCCGGCGCGACCCCTATCTTGCCGGCACCTTGGACCCGGTGGCGCAGGGGCTGGGCCCGCGGCCGTGGGGCGCGGTGAGCGGCAAGGCGATGCAGATGCTGATGCGGCGGATGGACGTGCCGCTGGCATCGCGATGGGCTCATATCGGGCTGCGCAATCTCCTGCTGGCCAAGGCCGGAACGCCGGCCGATGTCCATCCGGCAGATTGGGCGGCGGAGCGGGCTTGGCTGCTGCTCAGAATGGGCGAGGCGGACGCGGGCCGCCTGCTGATCGCCAGCATGGACAGTGACCGCTTCACGCCGAAGATGCAGCAGGTGGCGCTGCAGTCGGCGTTGGCCAATGGTGATCCGTCAGCGATGTGTCCGATCGAGCCTGGGCTTTCCAAGCTGGAGCCGAGGGTCGCCTCGCTGGTCACGGCGATCTGCGCCTCCTTGTCCGGCGAGGCGGAGCGCGCTGCAGCCGACATCGAAGCGGCTCGCCGACGCGGTAGGCTCAGCACGATCGATATTGCATTGGCCGACAAGGTCGTCGGCGCGGCGGCGGAGACGTCACGGGCCGTTACCCTGGAGTGGGAACCGGTCGACCGGCTCAACAGCTGGCGTTTTGGCCTCGCCACCGCAACCGCGGTGATGCCGCCCGAGCGGCTGGTCAATTCCGCCAGCCTCCAGACGCAAGCGTGGCTGGCGCGCTCGCCGATGTTCCCGGCAACGCAGCGCATCCCGATGGCCAGGAGCGCGGCAGCTCTGGGCGTATTTTCCAGCCAGGCGCTGCTCGACCTTTATGCCGCGGCTTATGACGCGGCCGATCCTGACGCGCTGGGCGAGACGGAGGCGTGGCAGTTGCGGCTTGCCTATATTGGCAGAGACCCGGAAGCCCGCCTGTCCGCGATGCGGACGATCTGGGGCAATGCGCAATCGCCGTTCGATCGGTTCGCGACCCAAATCCTTCTGTCGCGCGCGGCGAGACGTGTCGCCCCCAACGCGGACCTGCAATCGGACGCGCCCGACTTGGTTGCCTCTCTTTTTGCCGGGGGTTTCGACCGCGAGGCGGCACGGTGGAGCGGGGCCGTCAACGACATGGACGATGAGCCGGCCGACCGGGTGTGGGCGATGCTGGCGGT
>DASWTR010000132.1:0-4335 GCA_036402035.1 Sphingomicrobium sp. | reverse complement strand
CGCCCGCAACAACTCGGGCCCGCGCGGTGGCGGCGCGCCAAGCTCCGCAAACGCTGCGAGAAGCAGTCGGCGCTTGAGTTCGCGCGGCAGGTCGAACGGCTCGACGATCAGCGCGCCCTCTACGCGCTTGATCCGCGATTCGATCAGTGGGGCCAGCGTCCAGTCGAGCGCCTCGTCTGCGTCGCTCAGGGCTGCCGCGCTGACCGCCAGTCGGGTCGGATCGAGCCACTCGGATTGCGCCAGCATCTGGCGAATGCGACTTCGGTCGTGCCTTGGGTCGCGATTGCTCGGGTCGTCCACGGCCTCCAGCCCGGCCTGTCGGACCAGCGCTTGAAGCTCCGCCTTGCGCCAGCCAAGCAGCGGCCGGATCAGGACAACCTCCTCCGATAAGGGTCGCCGGGCGCGCGTGCCACGAAGTCCCCCGACGCCCGAGCCGCGCAACAGGCGCATCAGCAAGGTTTCGACCTGATCATCGGCGTGGTGCGCGGTGGCGATCGCGGCCAGCCCTCGCTCGATCGCCCATTCGTTGAGCAACCGATAGCGCATGGCACGCGCGGCCGCCTGGACATTGGTCTCCGGGACTTCCGGCCAGTCGGCCAGCAAGGTTCGATGCGGAACGCCGAATTCGGCGCACACCTCCGTCACCATTGCCGCCTCGTTCGCGCTTTCCGGCCGCAGGCCATGGTCGACGGTCGCCGCCTCAATGCGCCCGGAGCGCGCAGCAGCGGCAAGCAGCAACAGGGCGAGGCTGTCAGGCCCGCCGGACACGGCGATCCCGATGGAAGGTTCGGGAGGAATCAGCCGATCAAGGTCGGCGGCGAAGCGCTGGACAGCTTCTGCCGCCGGATGCATCAGCTTAGCTGCACTTGGCCTCGGCCTTGGCGCCCGACAGGGCCGACCGGAGCGGTGCCCGGACATTGCCGGCGTAAACTTCCTCCAGCTCGGAATAGGCCTTGCAGGCCTGGCTCGGCTGGCCGAGCTTCATTAGCGCCTGGCCGAGGTAGAACAGGCTGTCCTGGGCCCGCTCGCCCTTGGGATCGCGGCGATAGTTAGCGAGCAGCGCCTCCGCAGCGGCGCGCGGCTGCCCCTTGTCGAGCATCGCGCGGCCGGCGAGGTTGTGGGCCCAGCTGGTGCGGCGATGGTCCGGATATTTCTTGGCGAACGCCTGCAGCGATTTGATCGCCGCGTCATATTTGCCGCTGTTCCACAGCTGGTAGCCCTGGTCGTAAGCGGCCTCGGCGGGATCGTCGACTGAGGCTGGAATCAGCTCGGCAGGCGCGGCGTCGGCAACCGCCGTCTCCACCTTTGGACGTGGGCGCGGTGGCGGCGCGTCGGCCTGGGCCGATTGATCGTCCGGCTGCTCGGCGGCCGGCTCGTCGGTGGCGGGGGCTGTCTCGAGCGCGCGGATGCGCCGGTCCTGGTCAGCACGGAGCCGGGCCAGCTCAGCCTCCATCACCGCCACCCGATTCCCATTCTCTTCCGAGGCCCGAAGGATATCGGTCAGTTGCCGCTCGATCGCGTCCAGCCGACCGTTCAGGTTGCTGACCGACTCCTGCGTCGCCGCGGGGTCATCGCTGAACCCAGCGGTGTCGGCCGGCTGGCCCTTGGGGAACACTTGCCGCTGCACTTGCCGCACCTGCCGTTCGAGCCGGTCGATCCGTTGCTCGGGGGTCGGCGGGCGACGCTGAGCGGCGGCCGGCGTGAGCATCAGGGCGGTGGCGAGGGCGGTGATCGAAAGGGCGGAACGGAAACGCATATCAATCCTCAATCATCGTAAGTGGCTTGGCGAGACTGGCAGAAACAGGCTGTCGCGCCGCTGAATCATTGCTGAGTCGTGGTTGCGCCGGTCGTGCCCGGCGGGGATGCGCTGGTGTTGGCGGTCGGCGTGGATGGATCGGGCGTCGCGACCGGAGACGGGGCTGGCCGCGCCTGCCTTTGCCGTGCCGGAGCGGCCGCAACTGGAGGTACTTGCCCCGGGGCAGCCTGCGCGGGAGCCGCGCCCTGGCGGAGCAGGTCGGCTGCCTTCAGGCTGACACCCGAGACGGTTCGTCCAGGTTCCCCGACCGGCGGTGCCTGCTGAGTGCCCACGGTCACCGTCAGCGCTTCCGGCTTGCCGGTGGTCAGCACGGGCGCTGCCGCATTGGCCGGCACTTCGTAGCGCTCGCCCGCGGCGAGCTCGCCTTGCTTGAGCGTTACCCCACCGTCCTTCACATCGATCCAGACCGCATCGGTCGCGGTCAGCACGACCGGCTGAGCAGCGGCGGGAGTTGGGGGTGCCGCGATTTCATTGGCGACCGGGGCGCTGACGGCATTGGTCTCCGCCACCGCCTCCTCGGGCTCCAGCGAACGGTTGTTAAGCCAGGTGAAGGTCAGCACGACTAGCGCCAGCAGCCCCAGGGCCGCGAACACCAGGCCCTTGGGCATGGTGCGCGCCGGGTCGGCCGCCTCGAAAATCTCGGGATGGGCATAGTTGGGCTTGGCGCCGCCCATCTCGGCGCGCAGCTGCTCGCCGATCTCGTTGCGATCGAGCCCGAGTGCGCCGGCATAGTTTTTGGCAAAACCGATCGAATAGGTCGCGGCGGGAAGCTTGTCCCAGTCGCTAGTCTCGAGGCTGGCCAGATGGCGGGTCGGAATGCGGGTCTGGGCGGCGATGTCTTCGATCGACATGCCGCTTGCCTCGCGCGCTTCGCGAAGCCGCTGGCCGACCGTCACGACGTCGTCCGTCTCCGTCTCGTCCATCAATCTCCCCTGCACCTCAGCGCCTGTTATTTCTTCCGTTGTCGGGAGGTGCCGAGCCGCTGTCAACCGGCCTGTTTGGTCAAATTCTAACCGATATTGGCGCCATGCCGCCTGGCCCAGTCGTGGAGCGCTTTGCGGAAATTTGCGGGCGGCTTGGCCAGCAGGGATTCCAGTCGCGCGCGGACCGCTTCGGCCTCGATCGAGCGGACCATCGCCTTGACCGGACCGACCGCCGCGGGAGTGATCGAGAAGCTGTCGATGCCGATCCCGATCAGCGCCATCGCCTCGAGCGGCCGGCCGGCCATTTCGCCGCATACCCGCACCGGCACGCCGGCTTCCCGCGCCTGGCTGGCGACCCGCCGCAGGAACCGCAGGATGGCGGGGCTCAGCCAGTCGTAGCGCTCCGCCAGCCTCGGATCGGCGCGATCGGCGGCGAACAGGAACTGGGTCAGGTCGTTGGTGCCGATCGACAGGAAATCCACCCTTGGCAGCAGCAGGTCGAGCATTTCGGCCAGGCTCGGCACTTCCAGCATCGCGCCGAACTCGACCGCCTTCGGCCCGCCTCGCTTGGCCCCTTTGGCCCAGGCGATCTGCTCCTCGAACAGCGCGCGCGCCTCCTCATATTCCCACGGTTCGCTGACCATCGGGAACATGACCCGCAGCGTCTTGCCGGCGGACGCCTCGATCAGCGCCCGCGCCTGCGCTTTCATCAGCGCCTTGCGTTCCAGGCTGAGGCGGAGCGCGCGCCAGCCCATCGCCGGATTCTCGCTCTCGTCCTTATGGTCCTGAAGGTAGGGCAGGGCCTTATCCCCGCCGATGTCGACGGTGCGGAACACGACCGGCTTGTCGCCGGCGCCCTCCAGCACATTCTTGTACAGGCGCAGCTGGCTTTCTCGGCCGGGCAGTTGGGCGGCGATCAGGAACTGGAACTCGGTCCGGAACAGGCCGATCCCATCCGCCCCGGCCGCATCCAGCACCGCTGCGTCCTCGGCCAGGCCGGCGTTGACCATTAGGCCGATCCGCTCGCCGTCCTTGGTGACGGGAGGCAGGGCGCGGATCGCGGCGAACTCGGCGCGGCGCTTGGCGCTCAATGACATGCGCTGGTCGAAGGCGTTTACCAGCGGCCGGCTGGGTCGGACGACGACCGTGCCATTATCGCCGTCGACCAGGATCATGTCGCCTTCATTGGCGATGTGGCGGATGTCGGCGACGCGGCCGACCACCGGCACGCCCATCGCGCGGGCGACGATGGTCATGTGCGCGGTGAGCGAACCCTCCTCCAGCACCACGCCTTTCAGCCGCCGCCGATCATATTCCAGCAGCTCGGCCGGTCCGAGGTTCTTGGCGATTAGGATCGCGTCCTTGGCGAGCCCGGTCTGGGCGGCGGTGCCCATCCGCCCGGAGACGATGCGCAGCAGCCGATTGGACAAATCCTCGAGGTCGTGCATCCGCTCCTTGAGCAGCGGGTCGTCGATCTCCCGCATTCGGGCTCGGGTGCGCTGCTGGACCCGCTCGATCGCTGCTTCGGCGGTGAGGCCGCTGTCGATCGCCTCGTTGATCCGCCGCGACCAGCCCTCGTCATAGGCAAACATCTTA
>DASWTR010000131.1:0-2931 GCA_036402035.1 Sphingomicrobium sp. | reverse complement strand
CGCGATTGTTCCGCATGTGGGCTATCCGTCATGCCGGACTAGATCCGGCATCCGCAATCCTTTCCGGAGCAAGGCAGGCGGACTCCGGATCAAGTTCAGGGAGAAGTGGGCACAGGCCGGCGAAGAACGCATCGCGCTCGGCCTCATCCTCTTCGATCGAGACGTGGGTGGGGTCTTCCTCAGGATCGGCAATTCCGGCAGCGACCAGGGCGGCCAGCTCCTCGTCGCTCAACGCGCGCTGATAGGTGTCCTCTTCCCAGTCGTCCTGCTCGAACCCGGTGAAGCCGGGGGGTGGCGGATAGTCGGTGCGCCACTGGTCCGTGCCCCAGTCGCGCCAGATGCGGGAATGATGGAAAGAATCACCGTCATCGTCATCGATCGGGGGGTCGCAAACTTCACAAACTTCGTCCGGCTGGAACAGGGCCAGCGCCTTGGCGATGTCGTGAGCTTCGCCGGTGCGAAGCGCGGTTAGCGCCAACTCCCAGTCGGGCTCAGCGCGGCTGGGCGCGGGTGATTGGTGGCGACGTGCCGCATCGGTCCGCTGGTCGAGCCGCCGCAGGATGGCGAGGCCCAGGCGGTTGTCGAGGAAGTGCTTCTCGGCGACGATCTCGCCATCCTTGATGATCCGCTCGACATTGCCTTCGAGCGAGCGCGCTAGGAGCGTATCGGAAAGCCGGTCGCGGGCGATGGTCAGCGCTTTCTCCCAGGCCTCGGCGAACAGCGGTTCGCGGCGGCGCAGGGCGTAGGCGGCGGTGCTGCTCTTATGCGCGGCGTCGCAGGCGTCGAGGACGATGCCCGTATCCGCCAGCGTTTCGAGAAACTTCGCCATCGCCTCGCCGGTCCAGCCGTCGTGGCGGGTGGCGGCGGTGCGGATTAAAATTGGTTCGTTCGCGATTTCAACCATGAACCATATTGGAACATAGACCAAGCGAGTAGGAAAGTGTTTTTTGCTGCTACGCTATGACCGCTTTCGACTCATTGCGGTCATTAGCCAATCAGGCGAACTGTCCCGATCAAGCCTCGCGACTGTCCGCCCACTTTCGCCGATAGATTGGCGACGACATGTTCGCCGCACTGAAGACCATCAAAGGTCTGGCCTACATATCGACAGCTCAGAATGGCATCGACCGCCAAGGGCCAGCCCTCCTGTATGTCGACGGACCAATGAGTTTCGTCCGCCGCATCGACCACCGACATTTCAACGGGGCCGGACCCGAAGTCCCAAGGCTCCGAAACAGTCATTTGCAAGCGAAGAGGCGGCGTATCCATTCGAAAGGGCTAGCATCAGCTAATGTCCGCTTTCCACCCTTCCCGCCATAACGACCCTTTGCAGACATTTGGAAGCCTACGAGTCCGCGGATAACCGCCAAGCGGTTCGAAGTAACTTAAGTGATTCGCAACGCGTCGCCTTTTATCAATAGTCATGGATAACAAACGCTACCGGTTGCGTGCTCCCGCAGATGGGGTGGTTCTCACTGCATTCGCGGGCGCCTGCCTCAAGTTTTTCGGCTGGTCAGCACTGGCGATGGGCGCGGGAAGCGCCCTCATTGGTGTGCTCGCGTTCGCAAAGAGTGGGCGTGTCCTGCACTTGTTTGACGTGATGTTCTTCGGCGCGATTGGGGTGACAATCTTGTATTTTTCGAAGCGCCACACCCGAGCTAGGGCTCGTGGAGTGCCAGCAGAAGATTGCTGATTCTGGGCAAGAGGAATGTCCGCTTGCCACCCATTGCGGCCATTATAGATTTAGCTCTCGGCGCGTGCGATGAGTGAGCAAGGGGGAAGCAATGGCCGACGAACTAGCCGCAGCCAACGTCAACCGATCTTATCAGCTCGCCGCGTCGAGCATCGCGATCTTCACCTTCCTGTTGTTCTTCCTCTACCCCAAATTCCTCAGCGGCGAGGCCAACCCCTGGTCGTTCCAGGGCGCGGTGGTGGTGATGGGCGTTGCGACTTTCTCCTTCGCCTTCGCCTCTTTCGACTATTACGGGGCCTCGCTCGGCGGCCGGATCGATGATGGGGTGCGGGCGCGATACTCGCGCCGGGCGGATCGCTTCTGGCTGCTCGGGTGCGTCATGCTGTTCCTGACCCCGAGCATAATCCTGTTCACGGTCGGCCTGTTCGCCGTCGCCTCAGTGTGGTTCGCGCTGTGGCTGGTCTATCTGCTGTTCGTGGCGCGCAATTTCCCGCGGGTTCGGACGGGGAAAGGTTAAGGCCGCAGCGATCCGTCACGCGAATGAATCGCGTGACGTCGGTCGGGCTCGGCTATGCCGACCCGCCGTCCGGCATTCGCCGTCTCTTCGACATAAGCTCGCCTCTGCTGCGCAGAGCGCTCCCTTATGCTCGGCGGCTCAAGCAGGCACCCCAAAAAGGTCGTGCTCGTCGCTTTCCTCGACCAGCACCTTGACGAAATCGCCTTGCTTCAGCCCGCCGGCGTCGCGCAGGTGGACTTCGCCGTCGATCTCCGGCGCGTCGGACTTGGAGCGGCCGGTGGCGCCGCCTTCGTCATCCACGCGGTCGATCAGCACGTCGATATGCTTGCCGACCTTGGCGGCGAGCTTCTCGGCGCTGATGCGCGCGGTGAGCTCCATGACGCGCTGGTAGCGTTCTTCCTTGAGCTCCTCCGGCACGTGATCGGGGAGGGCGTTGGCGGCGGCACCCTCGACCGGTTCAAAGCGGAAGGCGCCGACGCGGTCGAGCTGGGCTTCCTGCAGCCAGTCGAGCAGATATTGGAAATCCTCCTCCGTCTCGCCCGGGAAGCCGACGACGAAGCTGGAGCGGACCGTGATGTCGGGGACGATGCTGCGCCACTTCTTCAGCCGTTCGAGCACCTTGGCCTCGTTGGCCGGGCGCCGCATGGCCTTCAGCACCTTCGGGGAGGCGTGCTGGAAGGGGATGTCTAGATAAGGGAGTACCAGCCCTTCGGCCATCAGC
>DASWTR010000130.1:0-3729 GCA_036402035.1 Sphingomicrobium sp. | reverse complement strand
CAAATGGCACTGTCGAAATCATCGAAACCGCCTGGACGAAAGCTGCCGCCGAGCGCGAGGAGAAGTTGACTGAGGAGAGCCTCCAGAAGAACCCGAAAGGCCCACCTCGCTACGCGCTGCCCGAACTTCGCGTTTATGACCCTCAGCAGCGGTTGATCTTGCATGAAGTTGGCATAAGTCCAGGCAAGACGGCCGCGGCGCTTGATGACAGGATATCGTCCGGTAGGCCAATCAACGGGCCTTCGCTTCAGGCAACGCTGGCCGACCTGGAAACGCGCGACCATCGGCCAGCCGCCGAGCGCATCCGCAAGGGAGGTCGCATCACCATCGTCGATTACTGGGCAGAATGGTGCGTGCCTTGCAAGGCACTGGAAAAGGAATTGGTGGCTTGGGCCGCCGAGCAACCGGGCGGTACCGTGCAACTCGTGCGTGCGGAGGCGGACCTCATGAAGCTCGCGCGCGCCAGCGGCGACAAGGTCATCATGATGAAGAAGGACGCCAGCGGGAAGCTGGTAAAGCAGGAGGTCAATTGAGAGCCGGGAAGGCCACGGCCCAATCTCGACTAGTGATTGAAGGGCGGCTAGCGCATTGGCCGTGAGCTCCGATATGTCATCCCCCCGGAACGAAGTGGCCGGTAGTTCGAAGCGGGGACGCAGCTTCTTTGTTTTGCCAGGCGCCCGCTTTCTCGGGAGCGGCGAGTTTTGGGCGATCCTGCTCGCGCTTGTTTCGTTGTTGGCAACGCCGGCGGCGGCGCAGCTCGGGCCGCGGGACAATGCCATCCGACCGGAATTGGTCGCTGAAGGTCCGGCGGTCCCCGGTGGCGAGGTCGAGTTGGCGATACTGATGCGGACCGATCCGGGCTGGCATGGCTATTGGCTCAATCCGGGCGACGCCGGCCTGCCGATGAAGATAGACTGGCAGCTACCGCGCGGAGCGAGCCTCAGCCCGCTGCGGTTTCCGGTGCCCGACAAGCTGCTGATCGCGGGGATCGTCAACTATGTCTATGAGCGCGACCATGCGATTCTGACCCGGCTCAAGGTGCCGGCGGACGCGACGGGCGTTCTCCCGATCCGCGCCAGCGCGCAATGGCTGGCCTGCACCGACAAGGTATGCGTGCCGGAGCGGGGGGAGTTTTCGTTGGAACTACCGGTAGGAGCCGGGCCAGCGACTGAGCGCGCTCGCTTCGACGAATGGAGGCAAGCCCTACCACGCCCGCTTGGCAGCCCAGCGAAGTTCACGATTAGAGGCGACAAGGTCGAGATCGCCATCCCGCTGCCGGAAAGCGCACCGGTCGGTGAGCCTTATTTCTTCCCAGCCGATGATGGGCCGATCGACTATGCCGCCCCACAGGGCTTCCGCCGCAACGGTGACCTGCTGATCGCCGAGCTCCAGCGCCGCCGGGGCGATCCGGCAAGCTTGGCGGGCGTGCTGGCGCTAGGCGATGGGCGGGGCCTTGAGATCAAGGCGGTGCCCGGGCCGGTCCCGGAGGGCGGCAGCCGGATCGGGGACAAGGGCGTCGACGCGGTGCTTTACGCCATCCTTGGCGCGCTGGCGGGCGGCTTGCTGCTCAACCTGATGCCCTGCGTCTTCCCGATCCTGGCGCTGAAGGCGCTCCATCTGGCGAAGTCGGGCGGCAGCGAGCGGGAGGCGCGGCGCGACGCTCTGGCTTATGCGTCCGGCGCAGTCGCAGGCACCGCCGCGCTGGGGGTGCTGTTGCTGGCGATCCGCGCCGGCGGAAGCGCGGCCGGATGGGCGTTCCAGTTGCAGGACCCGCGGACGACCATTGTCCTTCTGCTGCTCGCGGTGGCGATCACGCTTAACCTGCTCCGCATCTTCGGGCTGCCGGTCCTGGCTGGCGAGCATAGCCCGAAGGGCAGCTTTGGAACTGGTGCTCTGGCCGCGTTCGTCGCCACACCCTGCGCCGGACCGTTTCTTGGCGCGGCGCTGGGAACGGCGCTACTGTTGCCGATCTATGGCTCGGTCGCGGTGTTCGCCGCGCTTGGACTCGGCCTGGCAATCCCGTTCCTGCTGATCGCGTTTTTGCCGGCCCTGCGGAAGCGATTGCCCCAGCCGGGACCGTGGATGGTAAGGTTGCAGCGCTTCCTGGCGATTCCCATGGCCGCGACCGCGGTCGGCTGCCTGTGGCTGCTCTATCGGCAGGGAGGAGATGGGGCGCTGATTGCCGGGCTGGTCGCGGTCGCCGCGCTTGTGGCGCTGTTGGTCTGGCTTGGGCGAAGGCAGCGTAGTGGAATGACCAGCGGCTGGCTGGCGTTGGTTGCGGTCATCATGCTTGCAGTATTGGCGGCGACCTTGGTTCCGCGCCAGCCGCAGACCGCCGTAAGCGTGCCTCTAGGTGCCGAAGCCTGGAGCGAGGCAGCGGTCGCGAAATATCGCGCCGAGGGCCGACCGATGTTCGTCTACTTCACCGCCGACTGGTGCCTGACCTGCAAGGCCAATGAGGCCGCGGCGATCGAGCGGGAGGCGGTGCGCGACGCGTTCGAGAAAACGGGCGTCAAGGTGTTGGTTGGCGACTGGACCAATGGAGATCCCGCGATCACGCGGTTCCTTGAGGCCAGGGGTAGGGCCGGCGTGCCGCTTTACTTGTGGTACGCTCCTGGCAAAACGGAGCCTGAAGAGTTGCCCCAGATATTGACGTCGGGGATGCTGGTAGAAAGAGCTACGCCAAAACCGAGAGGTTAAAAGCTCTGTCCTACAAGAACCTATTAGGTTAATGCGAGTCGATCGACTGATCGGCTCTTTGCATTTGTTGATATTGAAGACGCACCGGTCGACCCGAGCGCACGACATGGCGGTGACGAAGTTTGTGAAGTTTGCAGCCCCCGTTTCGTGCAAACTTCGGTTCGAACGTCGACTTCTGCCTACTGCCCGCCGCGCTCGCCGGAAACGCTGGATTGCCGGTCCCACACCTTCTTGCCGGCGACCCAGGTTTCGAGCACCTGGGTTCGCCCCAGCGACTGCGGATCGATCTTGCTAACGTCGCGGTCTACCAGGATGAAGTCCGCCCATTTGCCCGGCTCCAAGCCGCCGATCCTGTCCTCGGCGAAACCCGCATAAGCCGCGCCGCGGGTGAAGCCGGCCAGCGCCTGTTCGAAGCTGACTCGCTCCTCCGGCAGCCAGCCGCCCGGAGGCTGAGCGTTCAAATCCTGTCGAGCGACGGCCGCCATCAGCCCCGGGAACGGGTTGGGGCTTTCGACCGGAAAGTCGGAGCCAAACGCAATCGGAATGCCAAGCCGCTCGACCGTCTGCCAGGCGTAGGCGCCCGTCAACCGGTCTGGCCCAAGGCGAGCCTCGGCCATCAACCGGTCGCTGGTCTGGTGAACCGGCTGCATCGACGCGATCACGCCGGCGGCTTTGAGGCGCGGGATGTCAGCCGGGTCGGCGATCTGAAAATGCTCGATCCGAAAGCGGCGGCCCCGATATTTTTCCGCCAGCTGCTCGTAGGTTGAAATCACCTGCGCATTGGCGGCGTCGCCGATGGCATGAATTGCCGGCTGATAGCCGCCAGCTGCGCCCGCAGTGGCCTGATCCAGCATTTGCGCATCCGTGAGGAACTGCAGACCCCGCGTGTCAGGCTTGTCATGGTAGGGCGCCTTCAGCCAGGCGCCGCGCGAACCGAGCGCGCCATCGGCATACAGCTTTACGCCGCCGAGACGCAGGCGGTCAGCATGAAGCCATTCGCTGGGCTTCCCGCCGTTGATCGATCGCATG
>DASWTR010000129.1:0-3697 GCA_036402035.1 Sphingomicrobium sp. | reverse complement strand
AAGGGCGCCGCCAAGAAGGCCGCTCCGAAGGCTGAGGAAGCCGAGAAGAAGGCTGCTGCACCTGCGAAGGCCGAGAAGCCGGCAGCTGAGACGAAGGCTGCTGCTCCGAAGGCAGAAAAGGCCCCGGCCAAGAAGGAAGCGGCCCCGAAGGCCGAGAAGTCGACAAAGGATGCTGCACCTGCTAAGGCGGCAGCCAAGAAGGCCCCCGCGGCCAAGGCTAAGAAGTAAGAGTTACTCGAGATGGCACATAAGAAAGCTGGCGGCTCGTCGCGTAACGGCCGCGATTCGGAATCCAAGCGTCTTGGCGTGAAGAAGTTCGGCGGCGAAGCGGTTCGCGGCGGAAACATCATCGTGCGTCAGCGCGGCACGCGCTGGTACCCGGGGACGAACGTCGGCCTGGGCAAAGACCATACGCTTTTTGCACTCACCGACGGTCGCGTCTGTTTCCGCGACGGCAAGCTTGGTCGCAAATACGTCCACGTAGAAGCGATTATGCCGGAGGCGGCGGAATAATAGGGATCGGTCGATAAAGGGCCGCTCCCGGAGGGGGCAGCCCAAACGAGACCAGAAAACCGGACTCGAAAAGGGAGAAGAGGGAAGCCCCCTCTCCTCCCTTTTTCGTGTTCACGAAGGGGACCAAATCTTCTCCCGAAACTGAAACAGAGCGACCGTAGCGGGCCGCTCGAAGGGAGAAGGAAGTTGGTCATGTTCGCCCGTACAGAGCGACTGTTGCTGAGACCCGGCTGGGCCGAAGACGCCCCCGCGCTGGCGCGCGCCATCGCCGACGAGGCTGTGGTGCGCAACCTGGCGACGGCGCCCTGGCCCTATGCGCTGCAGGACGCCGAGGCGTTTCTTGCGTCCCCGCGCGATCCGGCGATGCCGAGCTTCCTGATCACCGAGCGGACCGATGGCGAGCCGCGGATCGTCGGCTCCTGCGGGCTTGGCCGGCGCCCGTCCGGAGCGGTCGAAATGGGTTACTGGATCGCCCGCGCCCACTGGGGCAAGGGTTTCGCCACCGAGGCCGGCCGGGCGCTGATCGACATCGCCCGCGCTTTGAAGCTGCCGCGCTTGGAGGCTTCGCACTTCCTCGACAATCCCGCATCCGGCCGGGTGCTGGAAAAGCTTGGCTTCCGGCCGACCGGGCTCAGCACTACCCGGTACAGCTGCGCTCGCGGCGCCGAGGCGATGTCCAAGCTCTATCGGCTGTCGCTGGCGAGCAGGGCCGAGGTGGAGGAGCCGCTGGCGGCCTAAGATGCGTCGTGAAGGACGATGCCGAGCATATGGCGTCGTCCTTCGCGAAGCGGGCTGACCCCGTGGCGCATCGTTACCCGATAGGTGCCGCGCGTGCCTTGCACTGGCCGGTGGTTCACCGCGAAAATCACTGCCTCACCGGCCTGCAGCGACACCACCTGTACCCGCGATTGCATCCGCGGCCGCTGTTCGGTCAGGACGAATTCGCCGCCGGTGAAATCCTCCCCTGGCCGCGATAGCAGGAAGGCGGCCTGCAGCGGGAAGTTGAGTTCGCCGTACAAATCTTGATGCAGGCAGTTAAAGTCGCCCGGGCCGTAGCGGAGGATCAGCGGCGTCGGCCGCGTCTGCCCGGCTGCATGACAGCGCAGGATATATTGTTCGAACTTGGCGGGGAACGGATCGGCCATACCCAGCGCCTCACGCCACCGGTTTGCCAGCGGCACCAGCCGCTCATAAAGCTTCTGCCGAATTTCCTGCACCAATGCCGGCAGCGGATAGGCGAAGTAGCGATATTCACCTCGCCCGAAACCGTGCCGGGCCATGACCACCGTGCTGCGGAACGAGCAATCCTGATCGTAGCTGGCGGCCAGCTCGGATCGCTCGGCATCGGTCAGTAGCTGGCCGGTGGTGGCCCAGCCCTGCTGGTGCAGGGTATCGGTGAGCTGTTCCCAGTCGAGCTGGGAAATTCGTTTGGCGATGGACATGCGCGGGCTTTGGCGGCCTCGGCGCACTGCCGCATCCCGTAGCTTGTCGTGAAACTAGGCCGCAGCGCGCCTGACCTTCTTCACGCTCTCCGTCCCCAGCGCCACCTCCGCTTCGTAGCGCTCTATCAGGTGGCGGTCGTCCTCATTCCAGGGATGGAAGCGGGGCAGGAAGAAGGCCGCCCAGGCGCGGAAGATCTTCCGCATCATGCCGGGCTTCACCCACATGAACCACAGCAGGCCCGCCCACGCCCTCGGCCCCGTAATCCCGTCCTGCCGAAGCAGCTCGATCCCGCCGAGCGTCCGGTCGACGGTGAAGTTGCGGGTGACCAGCAGCATCACCTTCGCCTTGACCTTCCACCGCTTCCACCGGCTCCAGTGCCGCGTGGCGTGAAGCCAGGTGTCGTAGGCGACGCCCTTATGCTCGATCTCCTCGATTGCGTGCCAGCGCCACATCGCCTGCGCTTCAGGCTCGGCATCGGCGAGGTGCCGCGGGTCGGCCAGCAGCTCATGCGCGAAAATGGCGGTGAAATGCTCCAGCGCCATGGTCGCCGCCAGCCAGGCGATCGGCGGCTTGGAATGAAGGAAGTCGAGCCGGAACTGCACCCGCGCCTCGAGCGGCTTGAGGTCATAACCGCCGTCGACCGCCGCCTTGTTGAACGCCGCATGCTCTCGGCTGTGGATCGCCTCCTGCGTCGTAAAGCCTTTAATCTCTTCCGACAGTTTGGGCGGCGCGCCCTCGCGGAACTGGCGCACGCTCTCGACGAAGAAAGCTTCGCCCTTGGGGAACGTCGCCGATAGGGCATTGTAGAGCGCGGTCGCGTAAGGATCGCCGCCATGCCACCAGCGGCCCGGCTTGATCTCGCGGGCGAAACGCCGGTCGCGCGGAGTGATGGTCAGGTCGCCGGGGGTAACGCTTGCGGCAGTCATGCACTTCCCTTTTCTCGTCATTCCCGCGAAAGCGAGAACCAACCCAATCTTCTCGGCCTAAAAATAACTCTACTTACAACAATGTCAATAAAGCTGAAGCTCCGCAAACGCCTGTCGCCCGACGAAAGCCGGGCGGTTGCACTTGAGGCCGCGCGCGACCTGCTGCTTGAGGCGGGCCCGCAGGCGGTGACATTGAAGGCGGTTGCGGCGCGGATCGGCCGCACCCATGCCAACCTGCTCCATCATTTCGGCTCGGCGGGGGAGCTGCAGGCGGCGCTGGCCGGCCACATCAGCGCGCAGGTCACCGACCAGATCGCCGACGCGGTCGAACGCGCCCGCAGCGGCGAGGCCGACACCCGCGAGATCGTCGACGGCACCTTCGATGCGTTCGGCCCGGGCGGCGCGGGCGCGCTGGCCGCCTGGATGATCCTCAGCGGCAACCGCGACGCGCTCAATCCGATCCTCGATTCGATCCGCACCTTGGTCGAGCAGCTGACCGTCGGCCATGAGGAGCATCATGTCGCCGAAAGCACGCTGTGGCTGGTGCTATCCGCGCTGGGCGACTCCCTGCTCGGGCCGGAGATCGCCGAGGCACTCGGCCTGCCCCGCGATTCCGCGCGCACCATCGCAACCCAGGGCTTGCGAGCAGAAATCGAGGCGCGGCACCCCAAGAGCTGACGTTGGAGGACAATGATGATTATGCTTAGCGCGGTGATTCTCGGCGTGGTCGCGAACTCCCCTGCCGCAACAGCGAAGCCGCCAATCACGCCGCCAACCGTCTATTACCTCCACGGCAAGATCGTCGAAGATCTCGG
>DASWTR010000128.1:0-3642 GCA_036402035.1 Sphingomicrobium sp. | reverse complement strand
CAGCACAGCGAGAATCTGGAGGACCAGGAGCGGTCGGTGGCTGAATTTCAGGGTCGCGATCCGCTGAACTACAAATATGCCCTGCTCCACCGCGACCAGATCAAGCGTTTCGGCCGTTTCCCCGGCCGCAACCAGGCCCTGGGCCGGGTCAGCACCCCAGAAGAACGGGAAGTGATCGAGCGCGGCGAGACCTTTTAGCTGGCCCGAGCCGGGACCAGCTTCGCTGCCTCCGCCTTGCAGTCATAGCCAAGGTCGGGCTCGAAGCAGAAATCGGGCCATTTTCCGCTGCTCCGCCAGTGGGTGAGCAGGCCGAGATGATCCGCTACGCGGACGAAGCGGGGGTGGCTTCTGAATTTGCGCAGGGTTGGTCGAAACAGCATTCCGGTCATCGCTCCGGCCTGATCCGTCCGCTGCCAGCCCATGATCAGTTCATACGCCTCGTCTTCCCGGCCGAACTGAGCCAGCAACTGCGTCAGGTCGTTGATCGCTTTGGAACTGGTGATGCCGCGTCGCCGCACCGCGCTCACGGCGCGTTCGATATTGGCCGGCGTCGGGTCGATGCGAGCGACGAGGAACTCCTCAAATTCCCGGCTGATGCCTTCCGATCGCACGATTTGCAGCGCTTGGCGCGGATCGCCGTAGCGAAGGTGAAAGCGGAAGCGGGCATCCCGGAGCGTCAGCGTGCCGGGCCACAATTGCTCGGCGCGCTTCAGCTCTTCCGCGGCCATTTCGGTTCGGCCGGCATAGGCCAGCGTCTGGATGAGGTTGTTTCCAAGTCCCGGCGTCAATGGATCGATCTCATATGCCCGCCGGGCGGCGTCTATCGCCTCGCTCGACCTTCCGACGATGAGGAGGAATTCGGCTCGGATCGCCAATATGTCGGGGTTGTCGGGGTGACGGGCCGAAGCGTCTTCGATGAGCTGCAATCGCCGATCGAAGGCGCTGATGGGCAGTGTCAGATATTCGGCGACGTAAGCCTCCGGCAGATCGGGGTCGAGCTTCCTCGCCGCCGCGATATGCTGTCCGACCGGAATGGCCGGCTTGCGGTCGAAGAAGATGATCTCCGCATTCACATATTGGGCTTCGGCGAGGATCAGCTTGCCCCATCCGCTGGCAAACTTCGGTGCCTGTTCGACGACTTGCGCGAATATCGGAATGACCCGTTTGGGGTCGACCCGATAGGCGTCGGCGAGGATGGCGCAGCCGTTCAGGTAAAGCTTGAAGCTGTCTCCCGGTAGCTGATCGCCTTCGGCCGACCGCCCCTCCAGCGCGCAGTCCAATACCCGTCCGGTAGTGAACGCGATCTGCTGCTCCAAGTCGGCGAGCTTATCCGGCGGCTGGTGGAAATCCCTCGACCACAGCACCGAGCGATCCTTGCCTGAAAGGAGTACCAAATTGGCTTCGGCGGCGCGGGCGCCAGTGGTGCCGCTCACCTCGAAGATCAGATCCGCCTTGCCGCCAGACTGCTCGGCCGGACCGACCAGGCTCACGACATTGGTTTTCGCCGCCTGAAGGCTGCCAAGCCTGGTCAGCAGGCTGCGCGACAGCTCCTGCGCGACCTTCGATCCATCGCCGGCGGTCACCGCGACCGTCGTCGAATCGGGTTCGACCCATGGCCGCCACAGACCCATCCCAATGGCGATCACGACCATCGTCGCGGCCGCGGCCGGAACCAGCCATCGCCGCCGCGGCGTGGAGCCAGGTGACCCGCGCTCGATCAGCCGGTAGCCGGTCTTCGGCACCGTCTCGATCGAAAAGCCGCCGGCGCGTTCTGCAAACTGGCGAAGCAGCTGGATTGCGCGGTTGATGACGTCGTCGCCGACGACCCTGCCATCCCAGCAGCACTCGACCAGCTCGGAACGGGTGACCACCTCGTTTCGGCTCCTCGCCAATGCGAGGAGCACCTTCAGGGTCTGCGGCTGCAGCCGCTCGGACCCGCCCGGATAGTCGGCATTGCGGGAAACAGGGTCGATGGCCGCCTCGCCGACGCGGAACGGCGGCTCGGATTCCAGATCGATTGCGAGAGCCCGTCTGTCGCTTGGGCGATCCATTCACACCCCCGTTTCGACAGACCGATTAGCAGAAATCGGGCGAAGATTAGAAAAAAATCGGCTTTTCGCCATGGTCCTTCGCCGCGTCCGGGTTGAATGGCGATCACGAGTTTGCTCGGGAGTTCGCCCATGCGGGATTCATCGCCATCGGTCAGCTTGGTGCTACCATTTGGCTCGCTTATGGGCGCAATCCCGATCGATGCCATTTCTCGGGCGGGCGCGCTCGGGCATTTGAGCAGCGCTGTTGGCCACCACCGTTTCATTGCCGGGTATTCTGCAAATCCTGTCGGCGCAGGAACCCACCCGGCTTGTGCAGCGTGGCCGCCGTCCCTTCCGAGCGGGGACGGCGGCATCTGATCCATCTCCCCAGAGGCGGAAGGAGAACAGGGGGCTGATTTCCCTTCCACCTCTCACCCCGGAGGCGGGAAGAATGCACGGGGGCGCATTCTCTCCCGCCTCATCCACGTTCGGCGACTGTGCCAATCAAAAGTCGACTGGTTCACGCGAAAGTTGATTTTCCCAAACCCTTCGACTAACTGGCCCGCGTCTTAACGGACATGACATCGATGGAGTCCTTCGGGACACGCTGGCCGGCGAGGTTTCGCCCGCCGGCGTCGTTTGCGTTGTGACTTCTCGATCTGAGGAGTTTTGGATGTTTGAGTCACTGAGCGATCGTCTGTCCGGCGTATTCGACAAGCTCCGCGGCCGCGGAGCTTTGTCGGAGGACGACGTTCGTTCGGCGATGCGCGAGGTGCGCGTCGCGCTGCTCGAGGCCGACGTCGCCCTGCCGGTCGCCCGCGATTTCGTCGATCAGGTCACCGAACGCGCGGTCGGCGCCGAGGTCATCCGCTCGGTCACTCCGGGCCAGATGGTCGTCAAGATCGTCAACGATGCCCTGGTCGAGATGCTGGGCAGCGAGACCGCCGAGCTCCACCTCGACGTCAATCCGCCCGCCGTGATCATGATGGTCGGCCTCCAGGGTTCCGGCAAGACGACCACGACCGCCAAGCTGGCTAAGCGGCTGGCGGAGCGCGAGCGCAAGAAGGTACTGATGGCCTCGCTCGACGTCGCCCGCCCGGCGGCGCAGGAGCAGCTGGCGGTGCTCGGCCGCCAGACCAAGGTCGACACGCTGCCGATCGTCGCGGGCCAGACCCCGGTCCAGATCGCCCAGCGCGCGCTGCAGTCGGCGAAGCTGCAGGGCTATGACGTGCTGTTGCTCGACACCGCCGGCCGCCTCCACGTCGACGCTACGCTGATGGCCGAGCTGAAGGCGGTCGCCGCCGCCTCCACTCCCGTCGAGACGCTGCTGGTGGTCGACAGCCTGACCGGCCAGGACGCGGTCAATGTCGCCAAGGGCTTCGCCGGCGAGGTTGACCTTAGCGGCGTCATCCTGACCCGGATGGACGGTGACGCCCGCGGCGGCGCGGCGCTGTCGATGCGCGCGGTCACCGGCAAGCCAATCAAGTTTGCCGGCACCGGCGAGGCATTGGACGCCCTCGAAGCCTTTCATCCCAGCCGCGTCGCGGGGCGCATCCTCGGCATGGGCGACGTCGTGTCGCTGGTCGAGCGGGCCGCCGAGACGGTCAAGATC
>DASWTR010000127.1:0-5661 GCA_036402035.1 Sphingomicrobium sp. | reverse complement strand
GGACCGTCAGCGTCGGCAAGGTCGACAAGGACGGCTGGCTGGTGCTCGACCAGAAGGTCGCGGTGGAAGGCGACCCTGTGCGTCAGCGCCAATGGCGATTGAAGCTGGTCGCGCCGGGGAAGTATCGCGGGACGCTGAGCGACGCCAAAGGCCCGGTCGAGTCCGAGGTCAGCAGCCAGTCGGCGAAGATCCGCTACATCATGAAGGGCGGGATCAAGGTCGAGCAGACGCTGACACCCCTGCCGGGTGGCAAGGCGGTGAACAACCGCGCGACGTTCCGCAAGTTCGGAATGAAGGTGGCTACCCTCACCGAGCGGATCGAAAAGCGCTGACGTTATGCTCCCCGGCGAAGGCCGGGGAACAGTTGCGTGTCTTGCGCCCATCGTTAGTTTCACCGCAAACAAACTTGTTTTTGGGGGAGTTCCACATGGCGACCGTCGCGGAGCCGCGCCAACACAAGCCCTGGTCGATGGCCCGCGTCGTCACCGCCTCGTCGGCGGGGACTGCGTTCGAATGGTATGACTTCTTCATCTTCGGCTCGCTGACCCCGGTCATCGCCAAGGTATTTCTCGCCGGGCTCGACCCGACCTCGGCGCTGATTGCGGCGCTGGCACTGTTCGCGGTCGGCTTTGCGTTCCGCCCACTAGGGGCCATCATCTTCGGGGCGATGGGCGACCGGGTCGGCCGCAAGGCGACTTTCCTCACCACCGTCAGCCTGATGGGCGGCGCGACCTTCGCGATCGGCCTGCTGCCGACCTATGAGCAGGCCGGCGTCATCGCGCCGATCCTGCTGGTCTTCCTGCGCATCTGCCAGGGTACCGCGCTCGGCGGCGAATATGGCGGTGCGGCGATCTACGTCGCCGAGCATGCCGACAACGACAAGCGTGGAGCGGCGACCGGCTGGATCCAGTCGTCCGCCTCGTTCGGCCTGCTCGCCGCCCTGCTGATCATTTTCGCGACCCGTTCCTGGCTCGGCGAAGAGGCGTTCAACGCCTGGGGCTGGCGCATCCCCTTTCTGGTCTCGATCCTGCTGCTAGCCATCTCGGTGTGGATGCGGGTCAAGCTGAGCGAGAGCCCGCATTTCGCCAAACTGCGCGAAGAGGGCGCGGTGACCAAGGCCCCGCTGCGGGAGGCCTTTGCCAATCGTGACAGCCTGCGGCGCGTGGCAATCGCCTTCTTCGGCATCATGTGCGCGCAAGGGGCGGTCTGGTATTTCGCTTTCTTCTACATCCAGGTGTTCCTCGAAAAATCGCTTGGCCTCCCCGGCGCGACCAAGGACATGCTGCTGATCGTGATGACCCTGGTCAGCGCCCCGCTCTACGTCTTCTTCGGCTGGCTGAGCGACCGCGTCGGCCGCAAGCCCGTGATGCTGGCGGGTATGTTGCTGGCGCTGGCGCTCTACTTCCCCGGATCGCATCTGATTGCGCGGGCGGCCAACCCGGCGCTGGTCGCGGCGCAGCAAGCCACCCCGGTGATCGTCGAGACCGATCCCGCGACCTGCTCGGCCCAGTTCGATCCGACCGGCACCGCCAAGTTCACCAGCGCCTGCGATATCGCCAAGAGCGCGCTGGTCAGCCGCGGCGTTTCCTATTCGACTCGCCCCTCCGCCGACGGCCAGACTCGCGTCATCGCCGGCCGCAATGCCGCACCCATCGCCAGCGGCGAGGGCCTTCCCGCCCCCGAGCTCAAGGCGCTCAAGGCAAGCGCGGCCGGGGCCATAAATGCGGAACTTGCAGCGGCGGGCTATCCCACCTCCGCCGACCCGGCCAAGGTCGACATGCCACTGCTGATCGCGGTTCTGCTGCTGTTCGTAGTCGCTGCGACCGCGCTTTACGGGCCGCAGGCGGCGGCACTGGTCGAGATGTTCCCGACCCGCATCCGCTACACCGCCATGTCCCTGCCTTACCATGTCGGCACCGGCTGGGTCGGCGGTTTCCTGCCGGTTACCAGCTTCGCCATCGTCGCGCTGACCGGCGATATCTATGCCGGGCTATGGTACGCGGTCGCATTCACCGCATTGTCGGCGATCGTCACCATCTTCTTCCTGAAGGAAACTCACGGCAAGCCGCTGGAGGAATGCTAGCCACGCGATGGATCGCTATCCGCCCGGCCGACGTTAAGGCGGCATGGCAGCGACGAGTTTCGGCAGGGCGATATGCCTTGCACTGTTGAGCGTATCCCTGGCCACCTGCGGCGACGGCCCCGGTGGCGGCCCTTCCGTCAGCATCGACCGCTCGGCCGTCGAAGGGCCGCAGTCCCGCGCCTTTTATGAAGCACGCGGATGGGCGGCAGCATGGAATGACGATGCCGCCGAGCAGCTGCAGCAGGTGCTGGCGAGGGCCCCGGCGCATGGCCTCAAGGCCGACATGTTCCTCGCATCGCCCCTGCCCGAGGATGGCGCAGCGCAAGAGGTGGCGCTGACAAGGGCGGCGTTGCTCTACGCTTCCGCACTGGCCAGCGGCTATGTCGACCCCAAGTCGCTCGGCAATATCTACACCATCCCCCGGCCCAACCCGAACCTTGCAGCCGGCCTCAACCAGGCTCTGGAGGCCGGCAATGTCGGCGCATGGCTCGAGTCGCTGGCACCTCAGACCGCCGAATATCAAGCCATGTCGAAAGCCTATCTGCAGTTCCGGCAGCTCGCGGCTCAAACTAAGACGTCCACCATTCCAGAAGGCGGCATGATCCGCCCTGGCAACCGCGACCCGCGCATCCCTGCCATCGCCGAGGCGCTCAAAGCCAACGGCTATCTCGACGCTTTGCCCGGCGAGCCCCAGAATCCGCCGCGCTACCTGCCGCGGCTGGTCGACGCCGTGAAGCGGCTGCAGGCCGATTATGGAATGAAGCCCGACGGCGTGATCGGCCGCGACACGATCGAGGCGCTCAACCGCGGTCCCGCCGACCGCGCCCGGCGGCTTGCCGTTGGCATGGAGCGGCTGCGCTGGACCGACCGGGAGCCGCCAGCGACGCGGATCGACGTCAACACGGCCGCCACCTTCCTCGACTATTGGCGCGACGGGCAGCACGCGGGGCGGCGGCGGGTCGTGACCGGCGAGCCGGGCTGGGAAACGCCGCAGCTTCAGTCGCCGATGGTCCGGCTGGTGGCCAACCCGATCTGGCGCGTGCCGGATTCGATTTGGGAGGACGAGCTGGCAAGCAAGGGTCCGGCCTATTTCGCGGCCAACCATATGCAATTCCGCGACGGCCGGCTGGTTCAACTGCCAGGCCCCAAGAATTCGCTCGGCCAGGTCAAGTTCGACATGGAGAATGGCCAGTCGATCTACCTCCACGACACCCAGGCGAAAGCGCTGTTCGGAGAGATCGAGCGCCATCGCAGCCACGGCTGCGTGCGGGTCGAGGGCGCGCTGGATTTTGCGATGCAGCTCGCGTCCGAGCATGGCGTCGCGCCGCAACCGCAGGAAGGTCTGGCGAGCGGCGACGAGACCTTCGTCAAGCTGAAGCAAGCGATCCCAGTACGGCTGCTCTACCGCACCGCCTATCTCGACGGAGAGGTCGTCCGGCTGGTCCCCGACATCTATGGCTGGGACGACCCGATCGCCGCCAAGCTCGGCCTCGGGTCCCTGCCGCCGCGCCGTAAGCCCGGGCACCGCCGAGGAGTCGACATCGGGCCTTAAGCGGCTTGACTCTCATAACTCGCTGGTTATAGATCGAACTCATAACTATCGAGTTATTGATCAATGTCGCAACGACAGGACCTTCTCTTTCGAACGCTCGCCGACCCGACCCGGCGTGCCATCTTCGAGCGGCTGTGCCGTCAGGGCGAACAGACCGTCGGCGGCCTGACCGAGCGATCCGGCGTATCCCAGCCGGCGGTATCGAAGCATCTCGGTCTGTTGAAGCAGGCCGGCCTGGTGGCCGCCCGCCAGCAAGGGCGGCAAACCCATTATCGCGCCGAGCTCTCCGCCCTCCGACCGCTGGTCGACTGGACGAGCGAGATGGCGAGCTTTTGGGAAAGGCGGTTCGACAAGCTCCAGGACTTGCTGAAAAGGATGGACCAATGACCGACGCGGCCGCCGATGTTCGCACCGTCACCGTCGAACGTGAGATCGCGCATCCGCCGGAGAAAGTGTGGCGCGCGCTGACCCAGCAGCCTCTGATCGAGGATTGGCTGATGGACAATGATTTCGAGCCGGTGGTCGGACATCGCTTTAAGCTGCGCGGCGAATGGGGCGGCGTGCTCGATTGCGAGGTGCTTGCGGTCGAGCCGCACCAGCGCCTGTCCTACACATGGGACTTCGCGCACGATGACCCGGCTTATGCGATGAAGAGCATTGTCACATTCACCCTGACGCCGACGGCGGTGGGAACCCATTTGCGCATGGACCAGGCCGGCTTCCGGCCCGACCAGAAGCAGGCGTTCGGCGGGGCCAAAGCCGGCTGGCAACAATTTCTCGGCAAGCTCGAGGATGTCGTGGCGCGTCTGGATTGAGCGAGGAGGAACCAATGAGCTTCAACCAATGGATTCGGCAAATCCACCGCTGGCTGTCGATCATCTTCACCGCCGCGGTGGTCGCTAACTTCGTTGCCATGTCGCAGGGCGAGCCGCCGGCATGGATCGTCTATTCGCCGCTGCCGCCGCTGTTCCTGATGCTGCTCACCGGCCTCTACATGTTCGCGCTGCCATATATGGCCAGGCGGCGCGCCGGATGACGAAGAAGCCGAAACTCCTATCCGGCGGCAATCCGCAAATCCCCAAGGGCGACGGCGACACGCCAGTGCAGGCCTATATCGCCGCCATGCCCGGCTGGAAAAGCGAGGCCGGCGCCAAGCTCGACAAGCTGATCGAGCGCACCGTGCCGGACGTCCGCAAGGCGGTGAAATGGAACTCGCCCTTTTACGGCATCGAGGGGCAGGGTTGGTTCCTCGCGTTCCACGTCTTCACCCGCTACATCAAGGTGACCTTCTTCCGCGGCACCGAGTTGGACCCACTGCCGCCGGTCGAGTCCAAGGACAAGAACACCCGCTATTTCCACATCGTTGAAGATGAGCCGCTGGACGAAAAGCAGGTGGCGAACTGGATCAGGCAGGCGGCCAAGCTGCCCGGCTGGGACCCTTCCAAGAAATAAGGGAAGCAAGGATGAGCGACGCGAAGCTAATCGATGAGAAGATTGCCGGCCTTGGTGACTGGCGCGGCGCGGCGCTGGCGCGGGTGCGGGCGGCGATCAAGGCGGCCGATCCGGAGGTGGTCGAGGAACTGAAGTGGCGCAAGCCGTCCAACCCCTCGGGTGTTCCGACCTGGTCGCACGCCGGGATCATCTGCACCGGCGAGACCTACAAGGACAAGATCAAGCTGACCTTCGCCCGCGGCGCCTCGCTGGCCGACCCGTCGAAGCTGTTCAACGCCAGCCTCGACGCCGGCACCCGCCGAGCCATCGACATCCGCAAGGGCGCGGCGATCGACGAGATTTACGAAGCGTCGACCGATAAGGCGCCGGCCTAGCTTTTCTGCGACCGCGCGAGGTTGTCCGCAATGGCGGCTTTGACCAGTGCTTTGAAGGCGCTGCCGTCGACCGTGTCGCCTTCGCGGATGTCGATCGCGCGACGAGTGCCGGCGTCGAGGCTGGCGTTGAACAGCTTCGCCGGGTCGGGAAGGCTGGCGCCGCGGGCGAAGGTCAGCTTGACCTTGTCCTTGTAGGTTTC
>DASWTR010000126.1:0-1980 GCA_036402035.1 Sphingomicrobium sp. | reverse complement strand
ACCGGCAACCTCGACGAGAAGACGGCGGACCGGGTGCTCGGCGAGTTTCTCACGCTGGTCCGCGGCGAGGGCAGCGCGGCGCTGGTCGCGACCCACAACGAGCGCCTCGCGGCCAAGATGGACCGGGTGGTTCGTTTGCATGAGGGGGTGTTGGAATGACCGAACTCACAACCATCCCGGTCACCACGCCGGACGGCACGACCACCGACCTGTCCGGCCACAAGGGCGAGGTGCTGCTGATCGTCAACGTCGCCTCGCAATGTGGCTTCACCCCGCAATATGAGGGGCTGGAGGCGCTGCAGCGGAAATATGCCGACCGCGGCTTCACCGTGCTTGGTTTTCCCTGCAACCAGTTCGGCGCGCAGGAACCGGGCGATGCCGACGAAATCGCCAATTTCTGCAAGCTCAACTATGACGTCAGCTTTCCGCTCTACGCCAAGATCGACGTCAACGGCGACAATGCGGCGCCGCTCTACAAGCGTTTGAAGGACGAGGCGCCGGGGCTGCTCGGCAGCAAGTCCATCAAGTGGAATTTCACGAAATTCCTGGTAGACCGCTTGGGCAAGGTGGAGAAACGCTATCCGCCGCAGGCCAAGCCGGAGGATCTGGCCAAGGATATCGAGGCGCTGCTCTAACCCATTTGCCGCCTGTCGATATTGGCTTGTCAGAAATGGAATTCCGGACGACCGTTCTGGTTTGGCGCTTGGCAGGAGGCCCTCATGCTGATTCCAATGATCGCGCTGCTGCTGCAGGCTCCTTCGCCCCCTCCACCTCCGGCATGCACGGGTCAGGAGCATAGTCAGTTCGACTTTTGGGTTGGCGACTGGACCGTGACTCCGACCGGCAAAGACCAGCCCGTCGCCAACAGCCTGATCGAAAAGCTCTACGCTGGTTGCGCGGTTCGCGAGAACTGGATGCCGTTCAAGGGCGCGGGCGGTGGGAGCCTCAACAATTTCGTTGATGGCAAGTGGCGCCAGACCTGGGTGGATTCGGCAAACTCGCGGGTCGAGTTCGAAGGTGGGCTTGTCGACGGCAAGATGGTGCTCACCGGCTTCTGGAAGGGCGTCAACGGTTCAGGCAAGGATGCGCTGATCCGCATGACCTATTCGAAGAATGCTGACGGCTCGGTCCGCCAGCATGGCGAGCAGTCGACCGACGACGGCAAGAGCTGGTCAACCAATTTCGATTTCACTTATCACCCGAAGGCGAAGCCGAAGAGCTGACCCAAAACTGGGGATAAGTCAGGCCGCAGCGCTAGCGACTCAGCGCCGCATTCCCCATAGTCGAACGATGTTCGTGCCCTACGTTCCACTGCGCGTCTTTTCATCCTTTACCATGCTCGAAGGCGCGATCGAGCCCAAGGCGATCGCCAAGCAGGCTGCCAAGCTCGGTTTTCCCGCGATAGCGCTCAACGACCGCAATGGGCTCTATGCGGCCATGGCGTTCGGCGAGGCCTGCATGGAAGCGGGCGTTCAGCCGGTGATCGGCGCGATGTTGGCTGTGGCTCGGCCAGACGACATAGGACCGGCAGGGGCGCTCGACTGGCTGGTGCTGCTGGCGCAGGACGAGGACGGCTACAACAACCTCTGTCACCTGGTCTCGTCGGCCCATCTCGATCGGCCGATCCAGGAAGAACCGCACGTGCCCTTTGATGCGCTGCATGGCGCGACTGACGGATTGATCTGCCTGACGGGGGGTGGTGAGGGCGCGCTTGCCCGACTGTTCGCCGACGGGCAGGCGGATAAGGCAGGGAGCTATGCCGGCCGGCTGAAGGCGCTGTTCCCGGATCGGCTGTACATCGAGCTGTCACGGCGCGGCGATGCGATCGAGGAGGCAGCGGAAGCGAAGTTGGTCGACCTGGCCTATATGCTCGACGTTCCCCTCGTCGCGACCAACCCGGCCCAATATGCCGAGCCGGAATTCCACGCAGCGCATGACGCCATGCTGTGCATCGCCGCCTCGACTTACGTCGAAAATAAT
>DASWTR010000125.1:0-3661 GCA_036402035.1 Sphingomicrobium sp. | reverse complement strand
GAATCGGATCGAGATCGACCAGTCGGCGGGCATCGCGCGCTACGCGGGCCAGGAGGAAAAGCTGGCCAAGGGCGTCGTCCGCGAAACGCCCGAGGGCTGGTGCGTCGAATCGGCCGCGCTCGGCCGCTGGTTCAAGCTTGGGGTGAAGCCGGTCACCGCGGGATCGGCGTTGATGCTCGAATCCGAAACCAAGCTTCCGGTCGAGCTGGCCATCGAGCGCGAAAAACGCGCGGCGCGGATCAGGCCGGCGGCATTGCCGATCGAGGGTCTGCCGAAGGTCAAGCTGCCCTATCGCATGTGGCGCGCCCCCGCGCTCGACTTCGTCGTCAATGCCGGCGTTACCTATCAGGCGTCGACCGGGATGCGGGTCGACCGGCATGCGTCGGTCGCCGCCGCCGGCGAAATCGCCCATCTTTCCTACGACGCCATGCTCGGCACCGACCGCGAGGGCCGGCCGGAGAGCCTGCGGATGCGGGTCTATCGTTCGGATCCCGACGGGGGGTTGCTCGGACCGCTCAACGCGACCCACTTCGCCGTCGGCGAGGTGCAAGGGCAGCGCAGCCGGCTGCTCGCCGCCGGCAGCGGTCGCGGCGTCGAGGTGACCAACCGGCCGTTGTTCAATCCGGTCGCCTTCGATCGCACGCGCTTCGAGGGCGACTTGCCGCCAGGCTGGGATGCCGAGCTTTATCGCAACGGAGAACTATTATCATTTAGCCGGTCGAACGGGTCGTCGCGCTATATTTTCGAGGATGTCCCACTGATCTACGGCGATAATCGCTTCGAGATCATCCTTTACGGCCCCCAAGGCCAGCAGCGCAGCCGGCTCGAGCATCTCAATGTCGGGCAGGAGCAGGTTCCACCGGGCGAGACCTGGTATTGGGCGGGAATCAGCCAACCCGGCAAGGACATGCTGACCGGGATCGTCGACCGCGACGATGGCGGCGGCATCGCCCGCGAGGCCGGCGATTTCTATCGGCCCGACGTCCAGGCGGCGGTCCAGGTCGAGCATGGCCTCGGCAAACGCACCTCGGTCGGCCTGCTGGCCTCGATGCTGCTGGCCGACAATGAGCGGCTGACCTTCGTCGAAGGCTCGGTCCGGCGCTCGATCGGCCCGGCGCTGGTCGAGGCCGCGGTCGCGCGCGATTCCCGCGGCGGGATGGCCGGCCGGATTCAGGCGGTCAGCCGGATCGGTCCGGCCAACATCAACGTCGACGCGTTGCTGGCCGATGATTTCGTGGTCAACGGCAAGCGCGAGAAGCACTATCGCGACGCGCGGCTGTCGCTCGACATGCCGCTCAAGATCGGCCGTCAGCAATTTTCGACCAACGGCCAGGTCCGGCTGATCGAGCGGGCCAACGGCCCGGGCACGCTGAGCACGACCGGGCGATTGTCGACCAATTTCAACGGTTTCAACCTGGCCACCCATGTCGAATGGGAGCGGCAGATGGACCGCGGCGGTGCGTCGCGGCGCAACCGGCTGGAGGCGGGCCTGATCGGGTCGGGCCGGATCGGCGACGTGCGCCTGCGCGGTGAGACGGTCTGGGAGGTCAGCCCGCACAATCGGCTGCGCACCGCCGAGCTCAGCGCCTATTGGTCGGCATCGGACAAAGCCGATTGGGAAGGCGCCATCGGTTACGACGGCCAGCAGAAGCGCGGCCGGGCGCGGGTCTCGCACATCCGACGGTTCGATGCCCTCGCCGCCGCCGCCTCCATCGAGGCTGGCACCGACGGCAGCTTCGCGGCCGGACTCAACCTCAACTTCTCGCTCGATTCCTCGCGCGGGGGCATGAAGCTCACCAATCAGCGGCTTGCCACCACCGGCTCGGTCGAGGCGCGTGTCTATCGCGACGTCAACGACAATGGCGTTCGCGACGGGTCGGAGCCGTGGGAGCAGGGCGCGCTGATCACCACCGGCCGGCGCGTTTCCGAAGAAACGACCGACCGGAACGGCGTGGTGCGGGTCGGCGGGCTTGTGCCCTATCAGACGGTCGCGGTCGGCATCGACACGGAAAGCCTGTCGGACCCGTCGCTGACGCCGCGAAAGGCGCTGCAGCTGGTCGTGCCCCGCCCAGGCGTTGCGGCGCAGCTCGAAATCGGTCTGGTCGGCGCCGGCGACATCGAGGGCGTGCTGGTCAGGGACGACGGCAGCGGGTTCGAGGGGCTGGATGTCGAGCTGGTCGATGCAACCGGCAAGGTCGTCGCCACCGCGCGCAGCGACTATGACGGCTTCTTCCTGTTCGAACGCGCCGCCTATGGCCGCTATCGGTTCCGGATCAAGGCGGAATCGGCGGCCGGCGCGGGCATCGGGCAGGCGATCGACAAGACCGCCGAGATCAGCCCCGACAAGACCGTCGTGCGCCTCGGGACGATCAGGATCCACAAGCTCGCGCAGCTCGCCTTGGCCGAGCCGGTCCCGGCAACTGCAACAGCTGCCAGCTCGCATTAGCCAAAAGTCGTCTTGGACGACTTATGGTTAACACTGCAGCTTCCTGACGAGGGAGATGACCCGGCCCAATCAGCCGGACTGCAAAGTGGTGCGGTCGAGAAGACTCGAACTTCCACGGGCTTTCGCCCACAACGACCTCAACGTTGCGCGTCTACCAGTTCCGCCACGACCGCACTCGTGAAAAGGCAGCACCGGTCGGCGCTGCCCTTGGTAGGGCGCGGCCTCTAGCAAAGCATTTCCTGACTGGCAACGGGCATGGGGCCGGTCCCGGCCCGGCCCATTTCGGGACAATGGTAAACAAGCCGCTAACCATAGGCTTTGCATTGGGCTATGGGGCGGATGATGGTCGGCCCCTTCCTGCTTCTAGCGGCCTCGGTCTCGTCCGCTCCGCCGGCCGTGCCGCCGGCTCGGCAAGCGATTGCCAGCCACCAGCCGACGAGCGTTGCAACCGCCCATGCGAGGGTCAGCATCACGGTGATTTCGGGCGTGCGCTTTGGCGCCGACCAGATATCCGGCGCCGACCTTGCGACGCGCCGCACGGCTCACATCATCGATGCCGACGGTTTCGCAAGCATGGCAGAATTACTGGAATTTCAATAGTTTAGCTATTGGCGCCAAGCGTAACGGTCAGCTCGTCGCCGCCTTTGGGCACATCCACCTCGGCGCTGTTAAAGCTCGCGCTGCTGCGGGGGGCAAGCACCTGCGCCGGAGGCGGGATCGTCCAGCGATGCACCACCTGCTGGGTCTCCTTGTCACGAAGCTCCGCCTGGATCGGCGGGACCTGCTGCTCCTGGTCGGTATCGTTGATCACCCGACCGCTAATCGCCACCAGCTCATTGCCGCTCTGCAGCGGCTGGCGATCGCTGGTCGTGATCATCAGCTTCAGTGGCGTCGCGCCCGCCTGCGCCAGCCCCGCCCGCATCTTCCATTCCGGCGGCGCGAGGAACCAGAAGGCAATTGCAGCCGCGGCGATCAGCAGCACGATGCCCAAGATCATCGGCCATCGCCGTCTGGGCTGCTCCTCGTCCTCGATCGGCGCATATCCGACAAACTCTTCTTCGACGGGCGCGGATTCCGCAGCGGCAACAGGCGAACGCCATTCGTCGGCGACCGCCGGCGCTTCCTCCATCGCCACTTCGTCGGGCCGGTCGATCATGGGCTCGACCGACGTCTCGACCGGCTCCGCCGATACTGCGCCCCATGGCGATTGTTCCG
>DASWTR010000124.1:0-4129 GCA_036402035.1 Sphingomicrobium sp. | reverse complement strand
TGAACTCGACATCGGACCCGAGGCTTTTCTCGATGACGGGCCGAAGGCCGCTCAGCACCGCTTTGCGCAATTCGGAGCCGGGCGGCGGAACGGCGAAAGCCGATGCCGCCGCCAGCGCGACGAGCAGCATGTTCATCGCGGAAGCACGGCAAAGGCGCGCACTGGGAACGTACCCATGCCCTTGATTTTGGGTGGAACGGCTGTGAAGCGGAAGCCCATTTCCGGCAGTCCCTCGAAGCCGGTCATATGCTCGCCAACCGGGATGTCGGCACCGAGCAGCAGTGTATGGACCGGCCGGCCACGCGTGCTTGTGTCGTCGATGTTGTGACTATCGATGCCGACAAACGCCGCGCCACCGTCAATCAGCACCTGGGCAGCCTCGGGAGTAAGGAAAGGATGGTTGTTGAGATAGGCCTCAGTCCGCCAATGCCGATCCCAGCCAGTATGGACCAGCACCGCCTTGCCGCGAACATTCACCCCGGCGAAGGCATCGGCGTCGACCGCCAGCCCTTGTTCGAACGGCCGTCGGATGACCATGCCCTCAAGCTGCGCCAGCGATTCCAGCGGCAGCTCTGACAGGTCCTTGCCGTCGGCGTAGCGGTGAAACGGGCTGTCGACATAGGTGCCGGTGTTGGCGACCATCTCGATCCGGCCGATCTGAAAGGTCGAGCCGTCGTCATAATTGGCCGCCGACGCCTCGCGGCTCCAATAGTCGCAGATATGCGGCCCCGGCAGGCCCTTATGAGTGGTCATGCCATGCTCGATCACATGGCTGAGGTCGACGAATCTTTCTTCCTGGCCAGCTGCCATAAGGTCACCAGTCCGATCATTGCCCATATGACGTTGACGGCGGCGGAGGGATAGGCGCCGTTCCAGCCGCTATTGATGACGAAACCGATCGCGCCGATCACATTGAGCCACTGATAGGCGCGGCTCTGGCCTTGCAATCGGCCGGTCGACACCAGCACATAGGACAGCAGGAACAGGCCAGCGCCGGCCCAACCGACGAACTCGATGGCGATCTCGGGAAGCGTCATTCGTCCCAGCTCCTGCCGTCCACCTGCTTGATCGGCACCCCTTCGAGCAGCGCTTCATCGATCAGCCGCGCATTGACGCCGACGCGGCCGTTGGGCGCCCCCTCGAGCAGCGTCCAATGGGTCAGGATCCCGCAGGTCTTGCAGCGATGATTGGCGAGATACGCCTGCTTGAGGTCGGTGCGGACGTAAGAGTCGAACTCGCCGTCGATGGCGAGCTCGTCGGCGGTGAAATAGACCCCGCGAAAACCCGTCTTGGCACACAGGCTGCAATTGCACTGGGTCACCGAGTCGGGCGTACGCGGCAGGCGGATGGTTGCCTGCCCGCAGTGGCAGGTGGCAACCAGTTCCCCCGCCGCCACCATCAGGCCGCCAAATTCCTCAGCACGAACTGGAGGATCCCGCCCGAGCGATAATATTCCAGCTCATTGTAGGTATCGATGCGGCAGCGGGCGATAATGTCGAACGTCTCGCCGCTTTCGCGCGTCACCTTGACCGTCACGTCCTGGCGTGGCGCGATCTCGGCGACACCGCTGATGCTGAACGTCTCGGTTCCATCGAGGCGATGCGTGTTCGCGCCTTCGCCTTCGCGGAACTGCAGCGGCAGCACGCCCATTCCTACCAGGTTGGAGCGATGGATACGCTCGAAGCTCTCGGCCAGCACGGCGCGGACACCGAGCAGGATGGTGCCCTTGGCCGCCCAGTCGCGCGAGGAGCCGGTGCCATATTCCTTGCCGGCGATGACCACCAATGGCGTTCCGCTGGACTGATAGCTCATTGCCGCGTCGTAGATCGGCATGACGTCGCCGGTGGGCGCATACCGGGTCATGCCGCCCTCAATATTTTCCAGCATCCGGTTGCGGATGCGGATATTGGCGAAGGTGCCGCGCATCATCACTTCATGGTTGCCGCGACGCGCGCCATAGCTGTTGAACTCCGCCCGCGGCACGCCCTTCTCGATCAGATATTTGCCGGCCGGGCTGTCGAGCTTGATCGATCCGGCAGGCGAGATGTGATCGGTGGTGATACTGTCGCCGAAGATCGCCAGCGGCCGCGCATCCTCGATATCGGTCAGCGGCTTGGGCGTCATCGTCATCCCGGCGAAGTAGGGCGGGTTCTGAATATAGGTCGATTCCGGGGGCCAATTATATGTGTCGCCGCCGGTCACTTCGATCGCCCGCCAGCGGTCGTCGCCGTGGAATACGTCGGCGTAGCGCGAGCGGAACATGTCGGAGTTGACGTGGAGGTCGATCAGTTGGCGGACCTCGTCGTTCGACGGCCAGATGTCGGCCAGGAACACGTCCTTGCCGTGTTGGTCCTGACCGATTGGCGTCTTGGTGATGTCTCGCGTCACCGTGCCGAACAGCGAGTAAGCGACCACCAGCGGCGGCGAGGCCAGATAATTGGCGCGGCAGTCGGGCGAGACCCTGCCCTCGAAATTGCGGTTGCCCGACAGGACCGAGGCAGCGACCAGGTCATTGTCGTTGATCGCCTTGCTGATCGGCTCGGCCAGCGGACCGGAATTACCGATGCACGTGGTGCAGCCATAGCCGACCAGGTTGAAGCCGATCGCATCAAGGTCTTCGGTCAGCCCGGCGGCGTTGAGATATTCGGTCACCACCTGGCTGCCCGGCGCGAGGGAGGTTTTGACCCACGGCTTGCGGGTCAAGCCCTTCTCTCGCGCCTTGCGCGCCACGAGCCCGGCCGCAACCAGCACCGACGGGTTGGAGGTATTGGTGCAGCTGGTAATCGCGGCGATCATCACGTCGCCATTGCCGATTTTATAGGCCTCGCCTTCCACCGGAACGCGATTGTCATTGGTCTTCTTGTAGGTGCCTTCAAGCTCGGCGTTGAACAGCTCGTCGACGTTGGACAGGCGCACCCGGTCCTGCGGGCGCTTGGGGCCAGCGAGCGAAGGCTCGACCGTCGCCATGTCGAGGTCGAGCGTGTCGGTGAACAGCGGATCGGGAGTCGAGGCGTCGCGCCACATCCCCTGTGCCTGGGCATAGGCGCGGACCAGCTCGATCCGGGCATCGTCGCGACCGGTTAGCTTCAGATAATCGATGGTCCGCTCGTCGATCGGGAAGAAGCCGCAGGTCGCGCCATATTCCGGCGCCATGTTGGCGATGGTTGCCCGGTCAGCGAGCGACAGGGCATCGAGCCCGGGGCCGAAGAATTCAACGAAGCGGCCGACCACACCCTTGGCGCGAAGCATCTGGGTGACGGTCAGCACCAGGTCGGTGGCGGTGATGCCTTCCTTGAGTTCCCCCGCGAGGCGGAACCCGACCACCTCCGGGATCAGCATCGACACCGGCTGGCCGAGCATCGCCGCCTCCGCCTCGATCCCACCAACGCCCCAGCCGAGCACGCCAAGGCCGTTGACCATCGTCGTGTGGCTGTCGGTGCCGACCAGCGTGTCGGGGTAAGCGACTTCCTCGCCGGTCTGGTCGGCGCTGCTCCAGATCGCCTGGGCGATATGCTCCAGATTGACCTGGTGGCAGATGCCGGTTCCGGGCGGCACCACCTTGAAATTGTCGAACGCCTGGCTGCCCCATTTGAGGAATTCGTAGCGCTCGGCGTTGCGCTGATATTCCAGCTCGACATTCTGGGCGAACGACCGCGGCGTCCCGAACTCATCGACCATCACGCTATGGTCGATGACCAGGTGAACCGGGACCAGCGGGTTGATCTTCTGTGCGTCGCCGCCAAGCCCCTTCATCGCGTCGCGCATGGCGGCGAGGTCGACCACCGCCGGAACGCCGGTGAAATCCTGCATCAGCACGCGGGCCGGGCGGTACTGGATCTCGCGGTTGATTCGCCGCTCCTTCTGCCAGTCGACCATCGCCTGAAGGTCGTCGCGGGTGACGGTGACGCCGTCTTCAAAGCGAAGAAGATTCTCCAGGAGCACCTTCATCGAGAAGGGCAGGCGCGACACGTCGCCGAGCTCGGCACCGGCTTTGTCGAGCGAATAATAAGCGTATCGCTTTCCTCCGGCCTCCAGCGTCGAGCGGGTGTTCAAACTATCCTGGCCGGTCGGGATCATTCGTCTTGCCTCTTGGGAATCGCGTCGATGTGAGGGCCGACCGCGGGCGCGG
>DASWTR010000123.1:0-11522 GCA_036402035.1 Sphingomicrobium sp. | reverse complement strand
CTAAGAAGCTGTTCCGACAGCTTTTTCGCCAATCGTTCGCGACCGTGCCTGCTTTACCAGATCAGGCGCTGTTCGGCGCCATGCGTGGGGAAGATCAGCGAGGCGGACTATGCCGAGCTGGTCGAGGACGCCAAGAATTTCCTGGCCGGCAAATCGACCGGCGTGCAGACGCGGCTGGGCAAGCTGATGGCCGAGGCGGCGGAGCGGCGGGACTTCGAGCTGGCGGCGGTCTATCGCGATCGCCTTCGCGCGCTGACCTATATCCAGGGTAGCCAGACGGTGCATGCTGAGGGCCTTGGCGACGGCGACATCTTCGCACTGGCCTGCAAGGCCGGCCAAATGTGCATCCAGGCCTTCTTTATCCGCGGCGGCCAGAATTGGGGGCACCGCAGCTTCTTCCCGGCTCACGTCAACGACGTGCCCGAGGAGGAGGTGCTGGGCAGTTTCCTGATGCAATTCTACGAGGAAGTGCCACCGCCCAAGCGCATCCTGGTCGACCGCGACCTCAAGGAAGCCGAGCTGATCGGCGAAGCGCTGTGCGAACGCGCCGGCTACCGGATCGAGATATCACAGCCCCAACGGGGCGCGCGGCGCAAGCTGATCGAGCAGGCGCGGCGTAACGCGGAGGAAGCCCTCGACCGGCGGATGGCCGAAACCACCACCCAGGGAAAGCTGCTGCGCGAGCTGGCCGAAGTGTTCGAGCTACCCGAGCCGCCCAAGCGGATCGAGGTGTACGACAACAGCCATATCATGGGCACCAACGCCACCGGCGCGATGATCGTTGCCGGCCCCGAGGGCTTCCGCAAGAACGCCTATCGTAAGTTCAACATCAAATCGGGCGTCACGCCAGGCGACGATTTCGGCATGATGCGCGAAGTGCTGGAGCGACGCTTCGCCCGATTGGAGAAGGAAGACCCCGACCGGACCGGAGGCGAATGGCCGGACCTGTTGCTGATCGACGGCGGCAAGGGGCAGCTGTCCGCGGTGCTTGACGTCATGGAAGAGCTTGGCGTCCATGACGTGCCGATTGTCAGCGTCGCCAAAGGCCCGGACCGCAACGCCGGCCGCGAGACGTTCCACCTGCCAGGCGGGCGCGAGGTGACCTTTCCACCAAACAATGCGCTGCTTTTCTATCTCCAGCGGCTGCGCGACGAGGCGCATCGGTTTGCGATTGGCACGCACCGGCAGAAGCGGGCCAAGAACCTCACCACGTCGAGTCTGGACGAGGTCCCGGGCATCGGCCCGAACCGCAAGCGCGCGCTGCTGATGCACTTCGGGACGGCGCGGGCGGTCAAGGGCGCTGCGCTGGAGGATCTGGAGCGGGCGCCCGGCATCAGCAGGGCGATGGCGCGCCTGATCTATGATTATTTCCATCCGCGCGGCTGATGCGATTCACCACACCCGCCATCGTTGTCGCGCTTCGCCCGCACGGCGAGCATGGCGCGGTGGTCCGGCTGATGACCCCCCAGGACGGGCTGCAAGCGGCTTATATACGCGGGGCGAGGGGCCGGCGACTTCGTCCGCTGCTTCTGCCCGGCAATCAGGTGGAAGCGACGCTTTCGGCGCGGACGGAGGCGCAGCTTGCGCAGGGATCGGTGGAAATGGTTCACAGCCGGGGGCCGTTGCTTCAGGAGCCGCTGGCAGCGGCCGCGATCGACTGGGTCTCCGCGCTGACCGCGACCGCATTACCCGAGAGCCAGCCATATCCGCGCCTGTATCAGGCGCTCGACGGGCTTCTCGCCGCGATTGAGGCAGCGCCATCGGCCAGCGGATGGGGGGCGGCTCTGGTGCGGTACGAGCTGTTGCTGCTGGCCGAATTGGGCTTCGGGCTGGACCTCGAGAAATGCGCTGTATCCGGAGCCAATGACGATCTGGTCGCCGTTAGCCCGCGTTCGGGGCGGGCGGTCAGCGTGGCCGAGGCGGAGCCCTATGCCGGCAAGCTGCTCTCGCTGCCACGCTTCATCATCGAGGGCGGGCAGGCGAGCTGGCCCGAAATCCTCGATGGACTGACGCTGACGGGCCACTTTCTGGTGCGCGATGTCATAACCGATCGTTCGGCACCGGTCGCGGAAGCGCGGGTAAGGCTCGTTGAGCGCTTGCGCCGTGCCGCCGGACAAGCGTAGCGTTAACCATGGCCGATACGCTCGCCTTGCTGTTTCCCGATGTCGCCGTGACCGGCGACCTGACGGTTCGTGTGGCGGTCAGCTATCTGCCGGAGCAATCGGCGCCCGACCAGGGCCGCTGGTTCTGGTCCTATCACATCCGGATCGAGAATGGCGGGGGGCGGACCGTCCAGCTGATGGAGCGCTATTGGCGGATCGTCGACGCCCGGGGGAATGTGCATGAGGTCCGCGGGCAGGGGGTCGTCGGGGAGATGCCGGTGATCACGCCGGGCGACAGCTATGATTATGTGTCGGGCTGTCCGCTCGATACGTCCGCGGGGTCGATGGAAGGCCATTATATCTTCGTCGACGAGGATGGCGCCCGGATTATCGCCGACATCCCCGAATTCTCATTGCTGTCGCCGCTGGAATCGGGTGGGCAAGCCTGAAACGAAAACGGGCGCCGTAGGGCGCCCGCTATGGGTTGGTGCCATTCCAGCCTTACGGGCTGATCGGGATTTCGAGCTCATCGTCATCATCGTCCGCCGCCAGAATCCAGATCGCGACACCGATCGTCGCCAGGATCACTGCCAGTACCGGAAGCGGCGGGAAACCCGGCCCCTCAGCCTCACCCTGCGCTGCAACCGCGGCCGACGCGCTAGCGGAACTGCCGGTCATCGCGCTCAGCGACAGCCACGGGTTGCCAGTCGACGGAGCGGCGCTTGTCGCTGGCGGTGGAGTGGCCGATGCCGCCTTCGCGGCGATCGCGCCGGTAGGCACGGCGCACAAAGCCAGAGCGACTGCGATTGACGTAACTTTGCGGACGGGACTGAACATCACACTACGGCTGGGCGGGAAGGGATTTCGTCTTTGCCTCCGAGCTAAAACCCATCCGGTCCCACCCCGAGTTCCAAGGGATCATCGACCGTCGGGCAATCCAGGCGCTTACCGCCCATGGATACATCGGCGCTCCGCTGTCGATCTACCGCGGGATTTTCAAACTGCTGCCAGGATGCATCGCGACGCTGTCGGCGGCGGCGCTTGGACAGCCATCTAATTGTCCTCCGGTCGAGGGCGGGGACGGTGCGATCCGGCTGCGCCGCTATTGGTCCTATCGCCAGGTCGTAAGCGATGGCCTGGGAGACCCCATCGCGGATGAGCAGGAGGCGCTCGAAGAACTGGAAGCGGTGTTGGCAAAAGCGATCGAGGGACAATCGGTTGCCGATGTCCCGATCGGCGCATTGCTTTCCGGCGGGATCGACAGCTCCACCATCGTAGCCCTCTATCAGAAATATTCGCGAGGGCCGGTTCGAACCTATTCGATCGGCTTTGAGGAAAAGGGGTTCGACGAGGCCGGCCACGCAAGGGCGGTCGCCGGCCATCTCGGCACCGACCACCACGAACATTATGTCACCGTCAAGGAAGCACGCGACGTTATTCCGCTGCTCCCCGTAATCTATGATGAGCCGTTCGCTGACTCCTCGCAGATTCCGGCCTACCTGGTCAGCCGCCACGCCCGGGAACAGGTGAAAGTGGCCATCACGGGGGATGGTGGCGACGAGCTGTTCGGCGGCTACAACCGGCACCGGTTCATCCCGCGCCTGTGGCGTGGCCTGACCTATGTCCCGCGCCCGTTGCGAAGGATGACAATGGGCTGGGCGGGAAGGCTTCCGCCCGAATTTTGGGGCGGGGTGGCCAATCTTCTCCGGCCCGGAGATCGACCCTTCCTCGGGAGCAAGATCCGCAAGGGCATTAGGGCGGCGCAATCGGCCGCGAGCTTCGAGCAATTCTATCCAGCATTCCTCGACGAATGGGAGCAGTCGCCGGTCGCCGGTGCGGAGGACGGCCATCCGCTCGATCTGCAGCTCGCGCCGGATGTCCCACTGGCAACGCGCATCATGTACAGCGACGCGATTTCTTATTTACCGGACGACATTTTGTGCAAGGTCGACCGCGCATCGATGGCGGTCGGCCTGGAGACCCGCGTTCCATTCCTCGATCACCGGGTGGCGGCACTGGCGGCGCGCATTCCGATCGGCCTCAAGATCAAGGGGGGTCGGGGCAAGCATATCCTGCGCGACTTATTGTACCGCGAAGTTCCACGCGGGCTTTTCGATCGGCCCAAGGCGGGTTTTGCGATTCCCGTGGGATCGTGGCTGAGGGGGGAACTCAAGCCATGGGCTGAAGAATTGCTCGATCCGGCTCGAATGGCGGAAGAGGGGTGGTTCGATCCGGCAATCGTCCGGCGCCGGTGGCGGGACCATGTCGAAGGCCGAACGGACTCGACGGCCGCCCTGTGGGCCATATTGATGTTCCAGGCATGGCTTCGGGAACAGCGCCGGCCCGTCGCGCTCGCCGCCTAAAGAGCTCCTTGATCGCGCAGCTGGTTCAGCGGTCCGAACAGCTCCGCAAAGCTGCCCGATCGGACCAGGCAGCCATCGTCCACAAGGAATATCCGGTCGCAGCGCTGCACGGTCGACAGGCGGTGGGCGACGATGACGATGGTGCATCCTTCGGCCTGGATCCGGTCGAGGGAGGTGAGCACTGCCGCCTCGGTTTCATCGTCCAGCGCGCTAGTGGCCTCGTCCAGGACGAGCAGGCGGGGACGGCGATAAATAGCGCGGGCCAAGGCCAGCCGCTGCCGCTGTCCGCCCGACAGCCGCACGCCTTGTTCCCCGACGCTGGCCCGATAGCCATCCGGCAAGGTTGCCACGAACTGGTCGAGCTGGGCGCTCGCGGCGGCTTGCTCGACCCGCGACATGTCCAGTCCATCGGGGTCGGCGCCGAGCGCGATGTTCCGCGCAATGCTGGCGTCGGCGAGGAAGATGAACTGAGAGACATGAGCCACCGATTTGCGCCACGCGCCCAGCGTCGGCCCAGTCAGCAACGCTCCATCGACGCGAACATCGCCCTCGGTGGGTTCGATCAGCCCCATCAGTATGTCTGCCAGCGTGCTCTTGCCGCTGCCGGTCTGGCCGACAATCGCGATCCGCGAGCCGGCTGATATGGTCAAATTGACGTCATGGAGCGCTGGAGTTTTCCGGCCAGTATAGCGGAAGCCCACCCCCTTAAGCTCGATCTGATGGTTGAAGGCCAGCGGCTCTGAGACAGCCGGCTGATCGCTGACCGGCAGATCGAGCAGGCCCGCGACTTCCGCGACGATCGGGCCGGCGGCGGCCACCGTGACCCATCCGCTGTAGAGCTGGCTGGCAAGCGGCATCAGTCGCAGGGCACCGAGCGCGAGGGCGCCGATCGTGGGCAGCGCGAGCATCAAGCCACCCCGATCACCGGCAACGATGATTGCCGCCAGCGCAAGCAGGCTGAGGCCAATGCCTTCAACCAGAAAGCGCGGGGCGGTGCCCAGGAAAGATATGTCGGTCCGAGCTCGAGTAAACGTCCGGTCGACTTCCCGAAATTGGGCGACATGCGCGTCTTGCGAGCGATCCAGGATGATGTCCCGGATGCCGCCAAGGCTTTCCTGCAACAACTTGATCCGGCGCAGCTGAGCGCCCGGCAAATATTGCGATAGGCGGCGATATCTCCGCCGGGCGATCAGCCAGGCAATGCCATAAAGGGCAGCCACCAGGAGGATGGCGATCAGGGCAGTCTGTGCATCAACCAACAGCAGCGCGGCGATCAGCCCCAACGTCATGACCGAGGCGCTGATGAACTGGAGCCCTCGGAGCGCGAAGTTCAGCACGACTTCGTCGACCATTTCGGGCGCCGCGAGCAGCCGGCTCGAATGGCTGGAGACATGATACAGATAAGGCTGGTCGAGCATCCGGCGCTGGATCTCCACGTTGAGATCGTGGCCGAGATCCGCCGCGAGACGGAGGCTGGCCCATGACAGCAGCAGCCGCATTGCCGCAGCCAACATCGCAACCAGGATGAACAGCGCAGCTGCTGAGCCGACGCTCGCTGTGGCCCACAAGCCGTCGAGCAACCCCAGCGATCCTTCCAAAACGCTCTCGTGGTTCGCCGCGGGCACGAGCGCGGCCAGGAAGGGCACGATCGCGGCGATCATCAGCATCTCAGCGAGCGTCGCCGCCGGCATCAGCAGTGCCAACACCAGCAGCTGTCGCCGCCGCGCGGGCGACAGGCTGCGATATAGTGTGTGGAGGTCCCGGCTTTGCGCCGATCCCACTATCGCGCGCTCCCGAGGCGCTCGGCCAGCTGATCCAGCCCCGCCTCATGAGTAAGGTCGAGGAACAGCGGAGTGACGCTGATATAGCCGTCAGCGACAACCTCCAGATCGGTGACATGGCCCGGCGTCTCGACCGTTGGAGCGAGCCCGAACCAATAGTAGCGATAGCCGCGCGGGTCGGTGCGCTCGATGATCCTCAGGCGGCCATAATCGCGGATGCCCTGCCGGCAGACCCGGATGCCCTTGACCTGGTCCGAGGCCAAGGCTGGAAAATTGACATTGACCAGCGTGCCGGGCGTGAACGGCGCTTCCATCAACGGCCGGATGACCTTTTCCGCCCAGGCCTCGGCAGCAGCGAAGGGTACATCGTCGCCCAACCCCTCGCGCGAATAGACCTGGCTGAGCGCGATGGACCGAACACCAGCCAGCGCGCCTTCCATGGCGGCCGAGACGGTGCCCGAATAGGTAACATCCTCGGCCAGATTGGCGCCGCGATTGACGCCTGACAGGATCAGGTCGGGCGGGCTGTCCTTCATCACATGGGCGAGCGCCATCATCACCGCATCGGTCGGAGTGCCGCTGACCGAGTAGCGGCGTTCGCCATGCTTCCTGAGGCGGATCGGGCGTGACAAAGTGAGCGAATGGCCGGCGCCGGACTGCTCCTCGGCCGGGGCAACCGCCCAGACTTCGTCGGACAAGGCAGCGGCGATCGATTCGAGCACCCGGAAGCCGGGCGCATGGATGCCGTCATCGTTGGTGACCAGGATTCGCACGGGCTCGCTATGCGCATTGTGCGGCGCCGGGACAACCACCTGAGGCGTCCCCGCAACAATCCACAGTTAAATCGCCAAATATCCGGTCAGTCCTTGTTAAGGCAGGCCTGCTTAACTATGAGCGCGATGGGAATGCCGGCATGACCGAATTATGTGTCGGGAATGTCTAGTGTATTTGCCTCCGGCCGTTACCGGTGGCCCGGTCGCGGCGGCGGCAGTCGCTTGTGTCGGGGAGGGACTTGGATGGCAACCGCGCTTGTAGACCTTTACGGGTCGCAACCAGAGCAATTCGATCAAATTGTACTGCCGGACGATTATCGTCCTTCGGCCGACGAAGAATTTATGTCCGACCAGCAACGGGCTTACTTCCTCGGAAAACTGAAGGCGTGGAAAGACTCGATCGTCGAGGAAAGCCGCGCGACCATGGCGCAACTGCAGGTCGACTCGCTCCGCGAACCGGACATCGCCGACCGCGCTTCGAGCGAGACCGACTGGTCCATCGAGCTTCGCACTCGTGACCGGCAGCGCAAGCTGATCTCTAAAATTGATGCGGCCATCCGCCGGCTATATGACGGCGAATATGGCTATTGCGAAGTGACTGGTGAGCCGATTTCGCTCGCCCGGCTCGAAGCTCGTCCGATCGCGACGATGACGCTCGAGGCCCAGGAAAAGCATGAGCGGATCGAGCGCGTTTCGCGCGACGATTAAGCGCTAATTCAATAGTCAAAAAGGCCGGCCGCTGTTCGAAGCTGCCGGCCTTTTTCGGCCTACTGGAGCTAGTGTCCGACTAGCTCATCCTTCAGCCGAAGCTTTTCCTTTTTCAATCGCGTCAGCAGGTCCATGTCGGGGTGAGGGCGGTGCTCTTCGGCATCGATGACTGCATGAAGAGCGGCATGTTTGGATGCGATTGCCTCGGCATGGGCCTTGTCCATCGGTCAATTTCCTTTCGTTGGCTGACGCGTGACAACTTCGTGAATAAATCACGAAACGAAGCTTTTGTCCCTAGCAAATCGCACGGCTCGGCGACCGGTTCGAGCGGCTCGGCGATGACGCTGACCGAGGTGACGGCGAAGCGCGCTTCCTGTAGGATGAGGGCATGAATGACGACGATCCGCGGGAAGTGCTGGCGCTTCTCAAGGCCGAGCATCGCCGCCTCGATCAGGAAATCGAGCTGCTCCGGAGCTCCGGCAATTGCGACCAGCTTGAGCTGGCGCGGATGAAGAAGAAGAAGTTGGCGCTGAAGGACGAGATTCAGCTGATCGCCGACCGGATCGTCCCGGACATCATCGCGTGAGCCGCTGTTCGAAGCTGGGACAGGCCATGCGGCGATGTTGCGGGACGGCGGAGTCCGGCGTTTCCTAAGCGCCCGACTAGTGACAGAACCGACGGTGCAATGAACGATTCGAGCGAAGAAGCAGGGCCTGAAGCGCGGATCACCCCACGGCTGATCGACTCGCTCTATACCGAGGCGATGCTGCTGGCCGATGAGGCGCGCGCCTATTTTGACGAAGCGGGACGCGAGGACCGCCAGCTGCTCGAGCCTTTCGCCCGTGTCGGCTTTGCGTGCGAATCGCTCAAGGTCACCACCCGCATCATGCACATCGTCGCCTGGCTGCTGACCCAGAAGGCGGTAGAGACCGGCGAGATCAAGTCGGCAGATGGCCGGCGGCCGGAACGCCGGCTGGGCCATGCAAACGAAAGCGACCCGCTGGTCGTCGCGCAACTACCGGAGTCGGCGGCTCGGCTAATCAACCAGAGCGCCGACCTCTATTCGCGGATCAAGCGGCTCGACGAGGGACAGTTGATCGACGAGCCTGCGCCAAGCCCCGCGCGTGCATTGATGGGGCGGCTCGAGCGCGACCTGATCTGGAACCGCGACCGCTAAGGCCCTAGGGTTGGCCCATGCGGCCCTTCAGCTTTCATCCCGGACCAAGTCTTATTTCTGGCGACGGCTGCGCGGTTCAGCTGGCGGAGCTGCTGCCGGCTGGCCCGTGCCTGTTCGTTACCGACAAGGATGTCGTGCGCCTTGGCCTGACCGATGCCTGCCGCACCGCGCTGGAGGAGGGCGGTCGCGAGATCATCCTGTTCGATGCGGTGGAGGCCGACCCTTCGAAGGAAACCCTGCTTGCCGCGGTGGAGCTTGGGCGGCGTCATGACGTCACTCATGTGGTCGGCTTTGGCGGCGGCAGCCCGATGGATGTTGCCAAGCTCGCCGCCTACCTGCTCGGCTCGGGGGATCAGCTCGACGAGATTTGGGGCGTCGGTCTCGCCAAGGGGCAGAAGCTCCCGCTGGCGCTGGTGCCGACCACGGCGGGGACCGGATCGGAAGCGACGCCAATCTCGGTGATCACTTGCGAAGGCGGGGTGAAGCTGGCGGTCAATGCCTGGCCGCTGCTGGCCGATTGGGCGGTGCTGGACGCCAGCCTGACGTTGGGCCTTCCGGCGCATGTGACCGCGGCGACCGGCATCGACGCCATCGTCCATTCGGTCGAGGCCTACACCTCGGCGCGGCTCAAGAATCCGCTGTCGGATGCGCTGGCACGCGAGGCGTTCCGGCTTTTGACCGGCAACCTCATCAAGGCGATCGACGAGCCCCGCAACATCGAGGCGCGCTCTGCGATGTTGCTCGGCGCTCACTTGGCGGGGCAGGCATTCGCTAACGCGCCGGTCGCCGGAGTCCATGCGCTGGCCTACCCGCTCGGCGGGCTCCATCATCTACCGCACGGCCTGTCGAACGCGCTGATGCTCCGCGTGGTCCTGCAGCATAACAGCGAAGCCGCGCGGGAGCTTTATGCCGAACTGGCCCCGGTCCTGGTGCCAGAGTGCGAAGGACAGGGGAGCCAGGCTCGCTGCGCCGCTTTGATCGACGGGCTCGACCGGCTTGTCCAAGCGAGCGGATTGAAACCGCGCCTGCGCGATCACGGCATAACGGAAGGCGACATTCCTGTCCTGGCCAGGGAGGCGATGAAGCAGACGCGCCTGCTGGTGAACAATCCCTGCCTGATCGACGAAGAGGATGCGCGGCGGCTGTATGAGGCTGCCTGGTGAGCCGTCCGGCCCCGCGCGGGCGGGATAGCTACCGCTGGTTCATGACGATCGCCACCCGCTGGGCCGACAATGACGCTTACGGCCACGTCAACAACACGGTCTACTACCAATGGTTCGACACGGCGGTGAACGCCTGGTTGATCGACGCCGGTTTGCTCGACATCGAGCGCGGCGACCCGATCGGTTTGGTTGTGGAAACGGGCTGCTCCTATTTCGCGCCGCTGAGCTTTCCCGGCGATGTCGAGGTGGGAATCGCGGTCGAGCGGCTGGGTTCGTCGAGCGTAACCTATCGCATCGGCGTGTTTGCAGCGGGCGAGGCTGAGCCGAGCGCGCAGGGGCATTTTACCCACGTCTATGTCGGGCGTGAGAGCCGCAGGCCGGCGGCCTTGCCCGAGGCGTGGAGAGAGAAACTGGCGGCTTTGCGGTAGCTGTTCCCCGGCGAAGGCCGGGGCCCAGGCGCCCGGAGGGCGTAAAGCTCGGTCGCAACAAGGAATTGCTCCGCAATTCTGGACCCCGGCCTTCGCCGGGGAACGATTAGCTGCGAATCCGTGCTTTCGCCTCTGCATACTCCCGCGCCAGCCGGGCGATTAGCTCGGCCGCCGGCGTGACCTTATCGACCATGCCGATGCCCTGTCCCGATCCCCAGATATCCCGCCACGCCTTGGCGCCGCTCGACGACTGGAAGTTCATCGCGTCCGGCCCTGGCTGGGGCAGGTTCTCGGGGTCGAAGCCGGCAGCGACGATCGACTGGCGAAGATAGTTGCCGCTGACACCGGTAAACAGCGCCGAGGTAACAATGTCGGCCGCGCCGCCTTCGCAAATCGCTGCCTTATATTCCTCCGTTGCGCGGGCCTCGGGCGTGGCGATGAATGGCGACCCGATATAGGCGAAGTCGGCGCCCATCGCCTGGGCGGCCAGCACCGCCCCGCCGGTCGCGATCGCGCCCGACAAGGCCAGCGGCCCGTCGAACCATTTGCGGATTTCCTGGACCAGGGCGAACGGCGACCAGCGCCCAGCGTGCCCCCCGGCCCCAGCAGCAACCGCGATCAGCCCGTCGGCGCCCTTCTCGATCGCCTTGCGTGCATAGCGGTCGTCGATGATGTCGTGCAGGGTGATGCCGCCCCAGCCGTGCACGGCATCGTTGAGCTCCGTCCGGGCACCCAAGGAAGTGATGACGATAGGCACCTTCCACTTGGCGCAGGTCACCATGTCCTGTTCGAACCGGTCGTTCGAGCGGTGGACGATCTGATTGACTGCGAACGGAGCCGACGGCGCCTCCGGATGGTCGCGATCATGCGCCGCCAGCGCCTCGGCGATCTGATGGATCCATTCGTCCAGCTGGCTCTGAGGACGGGCATTGAGGGCAGGGAAGCTACCGACGATCCCCGCCTTGCACTGGGCGATGACCAGATCGGGGTTGGAGACGATGAACAGCGGCGCTCCGATGATTGGTAA
>DASWTR010000122.1:0-4771 GCA_036402035.1 Sphingomicrobium sp. | reverse complement strand
GGCCGGGAGATCGACGCGGAGCTAAGCTATTCGACCGGCCTCGGCCGCGGCTGGCTTGGTGCGAACGTCTATGCCCGGCGCCACCCGGGGCACATCGCCTCGGCCGAGCCCGACGTCGGCGCGGCGATCCGCTACTCGCTGGGGTTCTGACGGGTCAGCGACGCACGTCGCGGTATTTGACGGGGACAACGCAGCCGCGCTCGTCGCGACGATAGACGGCAGCAAAGGCTTCGGCCGGCGGCAGCTCAATAAGCTTGCGCGGCCGCAGGCCTTGGCCGCGCCAGGCGCTCCCCTTGCCCGCGAAATGGCTGGTCGCCTCGGGACATTGCTGGTCGCCAAGACTGGGCTGTCGAGCCGGCACTGCCGAGGCCGAGCCGCCGGCCGTTAGGGCGAGCGCTAGTGGCAAGAGGAAGCTCATGCCTTTCTCCCTTTCCGGCCAGTCTACCGCAAAGGGGCTAGACGGTGAAGCTTTCGCCGCAGCCGCAGGCGCCCTTGGCGTTGGGATTGTCGAACACGAAGCCGGCCGCGAAATCATCCTCGCGCCAGTCCATGGTGCTGCCGATCAAGTAGAGGATCGACGCGCCGTCGACATAAAAGGCGCCGCCGGGCGTTTCGACCTTCTCGTCGAACGCATTTTCGATCTGCACATAATCGACCGAATAAGCGAGGCCGGAGCAGCCCCTGCGCGGGGTCGACAGCTTGACGCCGATCGCACCTTCCGGTGCCTTGGCCATCAGCTCGGCGATCCGGGCCTCGGCCGCCGGGGTAAGCGTGATCGCGGCCGGGCGAGCGCGAACTTTGGATTCCTGGTTCATAACATTCCCAATTCGAGGCGGGCCTCATCGCTCATCTTCGAAGGATCCCAGGGCGGATCCCACACCAGCTTGACCTCGGCATCGCGGATGCCGGGCACGGAGAGGACCCGAAGCTCGACTTCGCCCGGCATGGATTCGGCGACCGGGCAGTGCGGCGTGGTCAGGGTCATGGTGACGACCGCATCGCCATCCTCGCTGATCTCCACGTCGTAGATCAGGCCCAGCTCGTAGATGTCGACCGGGATTTCCGGGTCGTAGATCGACTTCAGCGCCTCGATCACCGCTTCCTGCAGCGCGCCGCCCGGCCCACCCAGCTCGGGCTCCGGCTTCGTCTCTGCGAGAAAGCCCGTCAGATAGTCGCGCTTCCGCTCGAATTCCGGGGTGACGCGGGCGCGCGGCGGGGTGTCGACGCCGCCGACCTCCTCAACCTCGATCTTCTTTTCCTCGCCCATCATCCGAAAATCCGCCTCACCTTAGCCAAACCTTCCACCAGCGCTTCGATATCGCTCGCGTCGCTGTGCGCGGCGAAGCTGGCGCGGGCCGTGGCCGGAACGCCGAGATAGTCCATCAATGGCTGCGCACAATGGTGACCGGCGCGAACCGCCACGCCGGCGTCGTCGAGAATCGTCCCGATGTCATGCGGGTGGACGCCGTCCATCGCAAAGCTGACGATGCCCGCGCTGTCATCCGGTCCGAATAAAGTCACGCCGGGCACGCCGCGGAGCGCTTCGCGGGCCTCGGACACCAGCGCGCTTTCATGGGCGTGGAGCGCATCGAGGCCGATGTTGCGCGTCCAGTCGACTGCTGCGTGGAAACCGACGGCGCCAACGATATGAGGGGTCCCCGCCTCGAACCGCGATGGCGCGGGAAGGTAAGTCGTCTTTTCGAACGTAACCCGATCGATCATCGCCCCGCCGCCCTGCCACGGCGGCATCGTGTCGAGGATGTCCTTGCGCACCCACAGCGCGCCGATTCCGGTCGGGCCGTAAATCTTGTGCGCCGAGAAGGCGTAGAAATCGGCATCGATCGCGGCCACATCCACCGGCAGGCGCGGTGCAGCCTGGCAGCCATCGAGCAGCAGCTTGGCGCCGACCTTGTGTGCGATCTGGGCGGCGCGCCTGGCGTCGAGGATCGAGCCGAGCACGTTCGACACATGGGCGAAGGCGACGACCGCATGTTCCTCACTCGCCATCCGATCGGCGGCATCGAGGTCGATACGCCCGTCCTCGGTTAGCGGGACAACGTCCAACTCATATCCAGCCAGCTGCCACGGAACGATATTGCTGTGGTGCTCGAGCTGGCTGAGCAGCACGCGCTTGCGGCTGCCGTTGCGATAGCTCTGGGCGACCAGATTGATCGCCTCGGTCGCGCCGCGGGTGAAGATCAGCTCAGGCTCTTTGCCGCCGATCAGGGACGCGGCGGCTGCGCGTGCCGACTCGAAGCTCTGGGTCATCGCCGCCGAGCGCTCGTACACGCCGCGGTGCACGGTCGCGTAATCATGGCCATAGGCGCGGGTGATCGCGTCGATCACCGCCTGCGGCTTCTGCGCGGTCGCGGCGCTGTCGAGATAATGCCAGCCGGGCGGGATCGCCGGAAACTGGTCACGCAGCGCGAGGGCGCTGTTCATGGGCGTCTGGACATTCATGCCGCCACCCTGCGCAGCGCCTCGCGCGCCAGCTCGGCGATGCCCTGGTCGTCGCCCTCAATCTCGTCCCACAGGCCGGTGATGAAGCCTTCGAGCAGTAGCGCCCGCGCCGCCACCGGATCGAGCCCGCGCGCCGCCGCATAGAATAGCTGGTTCCTGTCCAGCTCGCCGATCGTCGCGCCATGGGCGCATTTCACGTCGTCGGCGAAAATCTCCAGCTCGGGCTTGGCATTCGCGGTTGCCCCGCGGTCGAGCAGTATCGCCTTGACCGACTGTTCGGCATCGGTCTGCTGCCCCTCGCGAGCCACCTCGATCTTGCCGAGGAAGCTGCCGGTCGCCTTGTCGCCAAGCACGCTGCGGATGGTCTGATGCGAGATCGCGCCCGGCGCGATGTGGCGCGCCGTTGTGACGATCTCCAGCGTCGAATCGCCGCCGCCAATGTTGGCGCCATGGAGCGCGAAATCGGCTCCCTCATGCAGCGTCACGTCGAGTTCCAAACGCCCGTAGCGCGACGCAGCATTGAGCGCAAAAATACGCGCGAAAGCGCCCGCTTCGAGCACCAATTCGACGCGACGAACATCGATCTCATCGCCGCTCGGCAGCCAGATTTGCTGCAGCTTTTGCTGCGCAGCAATTTCGACCCGCTGCGGCGGCGCTAGCGACGTCCAGACCGATGCCAAGGCATCGACGTCGGCGTAGCGGTAGGCCTCCAGCTTGCGGGTCGGAAGCGCGGTCACGCCGCAGCCTCCGCATAGCCTTCGCGCTCGAGCTCGTGCGCCAGCTCGGGACCGCCGGAACGGACGATCTTGCCGCGCGACAGGACGTGCACCTTGTCCGGCGTCACATAGTCGAGCAGCCGCTGATAATGGGTGATCAGCAGCACCGACTTGTCAGGCGCGCGCATGATCGCGTTGATGCCGTGGCCGACCGCTTTCAGCGCGTCGATGTCGAGCCCGCTGTCGGTCTCATCGAGGATCGCGATCCTGGGGTCCATGATGCCTAGCTGGACCATCTCGGCGCGCTTCTTCTCGCCGCCGGAAAAGCCGACATTGACCGGGCGCTTGAGCATCTCGGCATCCATCCCGAGCAGCGCCGCCTTGTCCTTCGACAAGCGGATGAATTCGCCGCCGGTGAGTTCCTTCTCGCCCTTGGCGCGGCGCTGCGAGTTCAGCGCCTCGCGCAGGAACTGAAGGTAGGAGACGCCGGGGATTTCGACCGGATATTGGAAGCCGAGGAACATGCCAGCAGCGGCGCGCTCATGCGGTTCCAGGGCGAACAAGTCCTGCCCGTCGAAGCTGACCGAACCCTCGGTCACCTCATAGCCCGGCCGCCCGCCAAGCACATAGGCAAGCGTCGACTTGCCCGCGCCGTTGGGTCCCATGATCGCATGGATCTCGCCGGTCGGAATGGTCAGCGTCACGCCGTTCAGGATCGGCTTGCCTGCGACGGTCACGTGGAGGTTTTCAATCTTCAGCATGTCTATTCGTTATCTCCAGCGACCATCCGAGCGACCACATTGTTCGCCCAGCGGATCGTCGCATCGTCGATCAATTCTTCTTTTTCGGCCGCCGTCGGCAGCGGCCGCAGGGCTGGGTTTTGTTCGAGGATCGCTCCGGCGAGCGCTTCCGCAGCAAGTTGCCGTTCCTTTGCGCATTCCGCCTTGATGCGATCGAGAATCTTTTCGAGAGGCTGGTAAGCCTTTTGGTCGGCATGCTCGTTGGCCGACACGATCGGTGCTAGGCAATTCTGGTAGGCGCCGATGGGGCTCCCAGGGTGCGCCAGTCGCAAGGTTTCCAAGGCGAGTAGGAAGATCATCCCACGCTCCCCTCAAGGCTGATCCCCAGCAGCTTCTGCGCCTCTACCGCAAATTCCATGGGCAACTGCTTCAGCACCTCGCGGGCGAAGCCGTTGACGATCAGGGCGACCGCGCTTTCGGCGTCGAGCCCGCGGCTCATCGCGTAGAACAGCTGGTCCTCGCTGATCTTCGATGTGGTCGCCTCATGCTCGATGGTCGCGGTTGGGTTTTTGACCTCGATGTAGGGCACGGTGTGGGTGCCGCATTCGCTGCCCAGCAGCAGGGAGTCGCACTGTGTGAAGTTGCGGACATTCTCCGCGCCGGGAAGCACCCGCACCAGCCCGCGATAGGTGTTGTTGGACTTGCCGGCGCTGAGGCCCTTGGACACGATGGTCGAGCGCGTGCCCGCGCCGATGTGCACCATTTTGGTACCGGTGTCGGCCTGCTGGCGATTGTTAGTCAGCGCGACCGAGTAGAATTCGCCGACGCTATCCTCGCCCTTCAAAATGCAGCTCG
>DASWTR010000121.1:0-1977 GCA_036402035.1 Sphingomicrobium sp. | reverse complement strand
TTCCAGGCTGAGCCGCTCGCCTTCGCGCGAGTGTAGCAGCAGCTTGGCCTTCTCCAATACGCCAGAACTGCGCGCGCTTCCCTTGGCCTGCGCACCAAATGCTTCGGACAGCGCGGCGACCACCCATTCGTCGCCGAACAGAGGTTCGTCGAGCGCTTCGAACGTCCGCAGCATATGATGAGTGATGAGGTTCAGCCGCCGGCTGGCCGGCCTTGCCATGTCGGTGAAGGCGGTCCGAGACTTGGCCGAGAACAGCAATTCCTCGACCGCAGCCGGCATCAGGTTGATCACGACCGCGGCGTGGCCCACGCCGGGCACCGGATGGACATCGTGAAATTCGCGGTCGGGGCGAACGAACAAGGTGCTGGTCGTGTCCATATGGCACGACCGACTGCCGACATTATATTCGAACAGGCCGAGGTAGGGCAGGACGACCTGGTAGCGGGTCTCATACCCCGACGGGTCCGGGTCAGCGGCGGACACCGAGGAATTTTCGATGTGGAATCCGCTGCTGTGATGGATCGTGCGGCGCCAGCTGCCCGCTTCACGCAGGCCGGTTTCGCGATTGATCGCGAGTTGGGCGGCACATGGCTGGGCCTTCTCGCATCCATTTTGCAACGACGGATCGCGGGCGTCGACGAAATGCCCGCCGATGCGGGCTGGCGTGACGGCGTTCATGATGCCGGCCGACGGGCTGGTTGGCCCGCCTGACCGCCGGCGCCTTTCCGAGTTGACGTACGAACAACCATATCGAAGCGATCGCCTGCTAAGGTCCGAACATTGACACCCTCGGAAGGTGATCGAGCGACCGGCGCACCGAATTTAAGGCCGAGCGACAAACACCATCGCATTCCCGATCTCGAGCTTAGGCTCGTGTCACGCGTCTGCTATCATATTCCTTATATAGCATATTTCGGCGGAAGCATCTTCCTATGCGCTTAGTCCGCCGCGCGGATGATCGCCGCAGAGGTCAGCAAGGCCCACAAATAACTGGCGCCGAACAGCAACCGGTTCGCCCAACCGACATAACCCGTGACGCCTTGCGGAAGCTCGCTCAGGGGACCGTTCTGAGCGGACAGATCGACCCCGGCAGATTTTAGCGAGGTAATGAACAGGACCAACGACGCAATCATCAGTGCAAAGCTGATCCATGGTAGATGGGCGCTCCACGCGGGCGGGGCGGCGATGTCGGAGCGGCGGGCGAGTGACATGGTCACGACCACCGCAGCCGCGCAAAGCGCCGGGATTCCGATCATCGCGGCCGGCCCGTGCAGCTTGTGGTTGATATCGAACAGGCCGCCCATCAACTGGCCGATGCCGGCCAGCGCCAGCAGCGCGATCCCGGCCTTGCCGAGGGTCGTCGAAGCAATTGGCAATAGTGCCACGAGCAGCGCGAAGGAGCTGAGCGCCCAAGAAAAAAACACAATGGTCAGCAACCATTTGTGTGGGCCGTTGGCATATTCGCTGACCATTCGCCAGGACGGGTCGAATTGCCGGCCCAGCAAATGGAGCAGCAGCAGCGCACCGCATGAAACGGCTACTCCGGCGATGGCGGCATAGGATGAATTCGTGCTCAGATCCGCCCAGGCGGCAGGATTGGAACTTGCGTGCATGACAATGTTTCGCTCCGCTGCAACGGACGATCCGTCGCATTATAATTGGATGTAGAAAGCTCCGATGAATAAGTCAAAGCCGCAGAAACGGCGCTATTTTGCACCTCGGCGAGCGGCCGCGGCGGAGGCGACGCGTGCCAGGATTCTGGAATGCTCCAAGGCGCTGATCCTGGAAAAGGGGATCGACGAAATTACCATTGCCGACATCGCCTCCGCGGCCGGTGTTGCGGAATCGACCGTCTTCGCAACCTTTGGTTCAAAGGAAGGAATTCTAAGGGCATTGATGGAGCAGGCCCTTTTCGGGAGCCAGTTCCAGGCGGCGCGGGATATCCTGGACAGCACCGATGACCCAATCGAGCTCATA
>DASWTR010000120.1:0-6978 GCA_036402035.1 Sphingomicrobium sp. | reverse complement strand
CAGCGGCAGGTGGCACACCAGCCGCGCATTGTTGACGCCGACATGCGGCGGAATGGTCGTGTGAGGGGCGAGCAGCGAGAACATCGCATTGGGGCCGGCGCCCGGAATATCCGGCTGTGGCAGCCGCTCCAGCAAGGCCATCGTCCGTGGGCAGTGCCGCGCGTTGGCCTCGATTGTCGTGCCGTTCTGGACGAGATGGATCGCGGTCCAATCGAGACTTTGGTTCAGCTGCCGCCACTGCGCCATCGCCTCGTGCTGCTCATATTGAATGTAGGGCACCAGCTCGGCCCGCTCGGCCGACATGACCGCGTCTAGCTCGGCGGCGATGGTGTCGGTCGATGCCTCGACTTCCTCCAGCCAGCGATGCTCGCTCCGCAGATGGAACTCCCGCTCAGGCAGGCCAGGGAAAGCGAAATGGGTCGGCTCGCTGTGAAAAGGCCGCGTCTTTCGCAGCACATTGGACTGGAAGCGGGCGATGCGCGCGGCTTCCCCTTCCGTTGCCTGGGCGAGTGCGGACGCCAATGCCCGCTCCTGCCGCTGCTCCCGATCGGCGATCCAGCGGTCGCGCAGCCCTTCGCCGCGTGCCACCGCTTCCTGCAACTGAGGCGGGAGCTCTCCGTCTGGGCGCTGGACCAGCGCCCTTGCCCAGGCTTCGCCGGCCTGGGCGGGGTCGAGCTTCTCGATCAAAGTCGCACGCATCGTCAGCGCCATGAAATCATATTCGGCCAAAGCGAGCGTTCGGTTGATCGCCTCGAGCGCCAGCCGCGGCTGTCCCGCCGCCCGGTGAAGCGCGGCCAGCTTTAGCCACAGCTGCGGCTGCTCGGAATCCTCTGCGCCGGCCTGCTTAAGAAGCTCGATCGCGCGCGGAATGTCGCCGCCCGCCGCCGCCCGGTCCGCTTCGGCTACCAGCCCGCTCATGACCGGCCGCCGGCCTCCGTTTCGTCGAGCGAGTAGCCGAATTTCTTGACCCATGGCTGGAGCACCGGGAAGACGGGTTCGAGGTGCTTGCGGAAGTTCTGCCACCGCCCCGCCGATCGGTTGTAGATCGGCTCGACCACCTGCGCATAGCTGGCCGTCTTAATCCTGCCACGGCCGAGGGCGGTCGATTGGTGATCGAGCACCGCGTCATGCCAATCCAATTCGAGGAAGTCGAACAGTCGTCGCAACTCCCCGTCCTTGTCCGCGACGACATTCTCGTACACGACCGCATGGGTCGGTGTGGGCATGATCGACTGGACCTGCTCGAAATAGCTGAAACTCAAGTCGTAAAGCTCGGCAGCCGTGTCGAGCTGTGTGAAGCTCGACATGCCGTCGTTCAGCCTGAAGTTGGTGACGAAGCAGCTGAATATGACGTCGCACGGGTGACGCAGTGCGAGGATGAATTTCGCGTCGGGGAACAGCCGGCGAATGAACGGCGCCGCGTTGATGGCCAGCGGGTGCTTGTCGATCAGCAAGCTACCGGGCTTGAGAGGGGTACGGGCAGCTGCGATTTCGAAATAGCCGTCGCGCGCCGCCTGGATTTGCTCTTCGGTCGCGGTCGGAAGATCGTCATGGGTCAACAGTCGATAGGCTGGCTGAAGGGTCGGCTCCTCTTCGAGCACTTCGATCGATGGATGGCCCATCAACATCGTGTCGAGCAAGGTTGTTCCCGAGCGCGGAAACCCGAACAAGAACACCGGCGAAGGCCGCGCATCCTGCTGTTTCTCGGGCTGCCATTGGCCCGCCCATTTTTCCGTCGCTACTTCGGTTCGCGCGCGAATCAAGCGCCTGTAAGAAGCCGCTTTCTCTTGCGATCGCGGCATCGCTTTGACCGAAAGCTCGTTCATCTGCACATAGGATTCGAACGCTTCGTCATAGCGTCCGACGCTTTCGAGCAGTTGGCCGGTTAGGTGGGCCCGGCGAACGCTTTCCAAGTCGGCCGGGACTTGCTCGATCGCCGCCAGCCCTTCGGCATAGCGCTTGGCCCGTCGGTGATCGTAGGCCCGGATGAAGCTGAGCGCATTAGGTTTGACGTTGCGCTCCTCCGCCTCTGAAACCAGGCGCGCAAGCTCGTCGGTTCGGTTTGTAAGGTCGAAACAAAGGGCGAGACCGAGATGGGCGAGTCCATTGGCCTGATCGAGTTCCAGCACCTGTCGGTAGACGGTTTCGGCGCCGGTGGTGTTGTGCAAATCGGAAAGAAGACTTGCTTTGGCGAGGAGTAGTGAGACGTCGGAGGGGGCCCGCTGGATCGCCTGCTCGATCGCCTCGAGCGCCACGTCGTCGTGGGCCCATTCCTTGAGCAAGGCGTAGAGCTCGCGAAATGGATTGGGATCGTCTGGAAAATCCTCCGCCATCTGGCGAAGCTCGGCTTCGGCGGCATTCCAGTCCCCGGTATGGATGATCGCGTTGGCAAGGTTCAGCCGGATCGGGGCTGAATCGGGGGCCAGCTCCGCGGCGCGGCGCAATGCCCGCACACTGTTTTCGAAGTCGCCCGCGCCGCGGTAGGCATTGCCGAGGTTGTTCCAGCTTTCGAAGTCGCCAGGGTTGGCCGCGACCACTTGTTCATAGGCCTCGATGGAAGTCTCGAACGCTTCGGCGTTTTGCGCCAGAAATCCGCGCAGTTTAAGCAACTGGCCGCTTTTGTCCGACCGCGCCAACTCCGGCGTCAAAATGTCGAGCGCATCCCGGTGCTGACCGGCCGCTGCCAAGGCATTGGCCAGGTTGACCGCGATCTTCGGATCGGCTGGGCGGGCCTGATGGGCGATGCGCAAATTGCCAATTCCGGCCTCGATCTGTCCGGACTGGCAGCGAAGCATGCCCAGCATCGCATTAAGCGCCACCACGTCTCCACCGCCGGCCAGGGCAAGCTCGCCGATCCGGCAGGCGTCCTCGATCCTGCCGCGGCTGGCTGCCGCCAAAGCCTGGCGGATCGCATCGGTGGTCTGAACGTCAATCGTGGAGGGCGCATTCATGGCGTCTTCCTAGCGCAATTGCCCGAAAGGGCCAGTAGGTGCTTGGGCAAGAACGAAAAAGGGCAGCGGATCCAAAGATCCACCGCCCGATTTCGTGAGTCTCGACCGATTAGAAGTCGAGGGTGACCCCGGCGTAGATGTACCGGCCGAGTGCATCCCAGGTGCCTGGGTATGTGTTGCCGTTACACGGACCTGCCGGGCAGAGGTTGGAACCACCCAGGGCCGCGCTGCCACCGGTGACCAGTGGCGGATCGTTGTCCAGGATGTTGTTCACGCCAAGGCGGAAATTATAGTGATCGCCGAAGGTGAACGTCGTCGCCAGGTCGAAATAGTGTTGCGCCTTGATGCGAACACCCGGATCGATCGGCCATTCGCCACCGATCGTCTCATTGTCCTGCAGCGTTTCGGCCTTGACCTTGCCGACCATGCGCCAGCCCAGCGACACGCCGATACCGTTCGGCATGTTGAGGGTGGCACGGGCCTTGTGCCGCCATTTCGGCATTGGCGCGCCCGAGGCGACCGTTGCACCGCTACAGGTCGGACCATAGTAGCCGGCGCAATCATATTCCTCGGTCAGGCCGTTATCGACCTTGTAGTGCTTGAGCAGCGTGCCGTTGAAGCTGGCTGACAAGCGGCCAAGACCACCCAGCGGCATATTGTAGCTGCTGTTGATGTCGAAGCCATCCGTCTTAACCCTGCCCTCGTTGTTTGGCAGGTTGCGAACGAAACCGCCCGGAGTGAGCCACAACGAACCGGCCGGATCGCGATTGATCAGGTCGCAGGCCGGCGATTCGAACGTCGCCGTCGACTGGCTGACGCAGGCGTTGAGGATCGCGTCGGAGCCGAAGCCCTGGATGGCGTCCTTTACCTGGATGTTCCAGTAGTCGACCGTCAGCGCGAAGCGCGGCAGGAAGCCCGGCTGAAGGACCACGCCGACTGTCTTGGTCGTCGCGGTTTCCGGGTCGAGGTCCGGGTTGCCGCCAAGGAGGCCGTTATACTGGCCGGCCGGGTTCGGGGCTGGACCGCCGCCGACCGTCAGGCCCTGATAGAGGCAGCCATAGTCCGTCGCGGTGATGGTCCCCGCGCAAGGATCGTTGCTGCCGTCCAGGCCGACGAACTGCGGAGCGAACAGCTCCTGGATGTTCGGAGCGCGAACCGCCCGGTTGTAAGCCGCCCGGAAGCGGACATCCCGGATCGGGGCGAACTCAGCCGAGATCTTGTAGGTGTCGGTGTCATACTTACGGCCGGTGTTCAGCTCGTAGTAGGACGCCCGATAGCCCACGCCCAGCGTCAGCTCCTCGATGAAGTTCTTCTGGACGATCGGCAGCTGAGCCTCGCCAAAGAACTCGATCACGCGGAAGCTGCCGTTAACCGGAAGCGTTGGCGCGCCCTGGCCGGTGAGGTCGCCCGTCTGGAACGACTGGTCCGGGTTAAGGCTGAGCTTCTCCTTGCGGTATTCGGCACCGACGTTGACGCCGACCCCATCCTCAGCCCACGGGAACTGCAGGCCGTAGTCTCCAAGCGTGCCCGTGAAGTCGACGTGCGCGACCTGGGTCGAGGTGCGGCCCTGGATGACGCCGAACACGTTGAGGTAGTTGACTGAGGCCTCCGACGGCGGCGCCCCAGTGAGCACGTCGTAGGGGACGCAAGTCGGGTCCGTGCCATCCAGCACCGAGCGGCAGACCGGGTTGATGCCCGCCTGATTCGGATCGTCAACGATATCGAGCGCGCGGTTGAGGCGGGCGATCGAGAACTCGTTTTTGTACACCAGGCTGTAGTTAACGCGGCCATATTGGTAATAAGCGTCGTACGACCAGGTCTTGCCAAGGTCGCCCTTGGTGCCGAGCACCCCGCGATAGCTGGTGTGCGTAAGATCAGCGATACGCGGACCGCCTTCCGTGTTGCGGCGAAGCAGCTGGAAGTAAGCACGGTTATAAGACGCGCCACCCGGAACCGTGTTGACGAAATCGATCGGCGCGTCGCCCGGATTCGGGTTGTACGGCGCGCCTGCGGCCAGCGGGAAGTTACCCAGGAAGCCGTTGATCAGGTTCAGCTCGCCGCCCGGGGTGTCGGGATTACAAATCGCGTCGAACTGCTGCTCGCTGAGCAGCGGATTGTCGCAGTTGATCGTCAGCGTGTTGCCGAAGTCGCCCGACGGAGCAATCTGGGCCAGCGTGTGATCGTCCATGAACATGAATTCAAGGTACGGCTTGATCGCCGGCGAGATTTCATAGTTGGCGAAGACACCCGCGATGTAGCGTTCGTCCGGCCGCTGGAAATAGTTCAGCGGAGCGAAGTTGTAGATGTTCTGCGAGCCGATGCCGCCGATCGTGCCCGGCCCGTCGGTCTGAAGGCCGGCAACCGTCGACGTGACGATGGTCGCGTGACCGCCGAGGGCGGTCGGAGTCGTCGTCTCGACGAAAATCACCGCATTGCCCGGGTTGGAGGTCGCCGAACCGCCACAACGGATGTTGCGGGGCGCAAACGACGCGTCCGGATAGAAGCCAACCTGTCGGGCCGAATTCTGGATGACGCAGGCGCTGTAGTCGCGACGGCCCTGCAGGACCGGATTGACGTTCCGATAGCCGAAGTAGGCGACCGCATGGCCGCGGTTGTCGTCGAAACCGGTGCCGATCGTGATCGTACCGTCGAACGCACCGCCGTCTACGACAGAGCCCTTGGGGGCGCTGAAGCCGCGACCCGCCAGGATGTCGCTCATGTTCTGCTGCTGGCCGGCTTCGGTACAACCTGCGTTGCCCTGAGCGTTGAAGCAGGTGCCGACCTTCGGGTCGCCATTGGTGTGCTGATAGAAGCTGTACTGGCCGTCGAACCGGATACCGGTGAAATCGGTGTCCATGATGAAGTTGACGACGCCGGCAACCGCGTCCGCGCCGTAAACCGACGAGGCGCCGCCAGTCAGCACTTCGGCGCGCTTGATCAGCGCCGACGGGATGAAGTTAAGGTCAGGCGCCTGGGTCGTGCTGTTCGGGCTGCCCGGAACCATGCGGCGGCCGTTGATCAGCGCCAGGGTGCGCTTCGAACCGAGGTAGCGAAGATCGACTTCGGCGGTACCGGTCGCGCCGTTCGACACGCCCGAGGCCTGCGAAGCGCCGACCGACGGCAGCGAGTTTAGAAGGTCTTCGACCCTGCTGGTGCCCTGAAGCTTGAAATCCTGGCTGCTGACGACCGTGACCGGCGCGGCCGATTCAAGGTTCGCCTGCGGAATGCGGGTGCCGGTGACGACGATGTCACGAGTCTGCTCGACCTGCTCACCGGTTGCCGAGACGTCGGGGGTCGGCTGACCCTCGACCGGGCCTGACGGCGGCTGGGCGGCGGGATCGGGCGTGTCTTGCGCGAAAGCTGGCGTGGCAAGCATGCCGGCGCCGACCATCAAGGTCGTAGCGAGCAGCCGCTGACGAAAATCGAGCTTCATAGAATTTATCCCCTTATGCGCCGTGACGTTGCACGACATTGCATGTGCGGCATGAAACACTGCCGAACTGTCGGGTTGAATAGGTGAAAGGCGCAATTCAAGGCAACGAGCCGAGCCCCTCGTCTGTCGAGTTGTCGACGCGTTGTAGTCTTTCTGCAACAGTGCGCTTCTTGCCGGGCCGTAGCCACTGCGCCTAAGTTTCCGTCAGGAATTCGGTGGCGGAGGCGGCAAAATGGGTTGGGCAAGAGCGGGGCTGAGTGCAATCGGATTGGCGGTGCTGGTGACCGCCGCGGCTGCCTCGCAGGACAAATTGGCGGTGCTGGTGACCGCCGCGGCTGCCTCGCAGGACAAGAAGCCGGCGCAGACGCCACCGCAGGTCAACGCCCTGCTTGCCTGCCGCAATGTGACCGACAGCGCCGAGCGGCTCGCCTGCTACGACAAAGCCGCGGCAACCATCAGCGACGCCGTCGCCAAGCAAGACCTGGTGGTGTTCGACCGGGAAGGCGTTCGCAAGACCAAGCGCGGCCTGTTCGGATTTTCCATCCCCAACCTCGGCGTGTTCGACGACGACGATCAGGTTGAGATCAAGCAGGT
>DASWTR010000119.1:0-2000 GCA_036402035.1 Sphingomicrobium sp. | reverse complement strand
ACTTCCTCGGCATCGAACCGCAATTCGTTCGCGCCGATGGCGTTGCGGTCGGCCCGGAGCAGCGCGATGCCGGGCTTGCCAACGGTCTGGCGGAGATCGAGCGACTGGCGGCTTAGTGGTTGTTCGTCCCGGCTCTCCTCGCGGGAGAGCCGGCAGGCGCGCGGGCTACAGGTGCCGCGTTTCCGCCGGCGCGTTCCACCAATTGTCGTTCCGGCCGTCCATATACTGCAGCCGAGCCGACACCAGCTCCTCCACCGGCAGGTCGTCGAGCGTGGCCAGTTGGACCGCGACGTAGGGGTTTCCTCCCATCGCCTCGATCCGGCCATGGCCGTGGGTCGAGATGCCTCATTTGGTGCAGAAGCGGTGGTGGCCCTCGCCCCAATCGCCCGAGCGTGCATAGTCGCCAAGCGTCTCTTCGCCACTGGTCAGCCGGAAATTCTCCGGGCTGGTGCCGATCGTCCACATCCGCTGCTTCCAGCAATAGGTGCAGTTGCACTTGCCGGTCCCTTCGCTCAGGTCGAGGTCGGCCTCGAATGTCACTGACTTGCAGTGGCAGCTGCCATGATAGGTCTTCTTCATCTTGGCCTCCCGCAAAGGGTCAGGCCGACAGCAGCCTGATCGGATTCTCGATATAGCTCTTCATGGTCTGCATGAAGCTTGCCGCGTCCCAGCCGTCTACGACGCGATGATCGCAGCTTAATGACAGGTTCATCAGCTTGCGGGCTTCCAGCTCGCCGTCGACGATCACCGGCATCTCACGGACCTTGTTGACTGCGATGATCGCCACTTCGGGCCGGTTGATGACCGGGGTCGAGGTGACGCCGCCCATCGGTCCGAGGCTCGACAGGGTGATGGTCGATCCCATCAGCTCGTCGCGGGTCGCCTTGCCGCTGCGCGCGGCCTCGGCGAGGCGGAGGATTTCGCGGGCCAGCTGCCACACTGACTTGCCTTGTGCGTCGCGGATCACCGGCACCATCAGCCCGCCCGGCGTCTGCGTCGCCATGCCGAGGTGCATCGCGCCGTGGCGGGTCAGCACCATATTATCGTCGTCGAACGTCGCGTTGAGCATCGGCCATCCGGCCAGCGCCTTGCCCATTGCCGTGATCAAGAAGGGCAGGACAGTCAGCTTGGGGTTGTCGCCGCGGTCGCGGTTCATCATCGCCCGAGTATCCTCGAGGTCGGTGACGTCGAATTCCTCGACCAGCGTGAAGTGCGGGATGCGGCGCTTCGCCTCCTGCATATTCTCGGCGATCTTGCGGCGCAGGCCGACCACCTTGATCGTCTCGTCGGTGCGCGGCGCGCTGCCACGGCCCGACACGCTGCCGCCGTTGTAGAGCAGGTAAGCGTCGAGGTCGGCGTGGCGAATGCGGTCACCCGCGGTTTTGACCTGGCCAAGATCGATACCTAAATCACGGGCACGTTGGCGCACCGCCGGCGAGGCCAAAACCTTATCGCTTGTCCTAAGCGAAGTCGAAGGGCGCTGCTCGGCCGCGGGCGCCTGGCGCGCTTCGACTTCGGGCTCCGCCCTCCGCTCAGCACGAACGGGTTCCTCGGCCACCGCCATTGTCGGAATGGCCTCTTGCTGTTCATGCGTAGGCACTTCCGCGCCATCGGCAAGCGGCTGCTCGACCTCGCTCTCGGCAGCCGATTCTTTGTTCGCAGCAGGCGCCCCGCCTTCGGTCTCAATTTCGACCAGCACCGATCCGATCGCGATCTGGTCGCCGACCTCGCCGGCCAGGCTCTTGACCACGCCCGCGACCGGCGACTCCATTTCGACCGTCGCCTTGTCGGTCATCATGTCGGCCAGCTGCTGGTCCTCCTCGACAGTGTCGCCGACCTTGACGTGCCAGGCGACGATTTCGGCCTCGGCAATGCCTTCGCCGATGTCGGGCAGCTTGAACTGATAGACGCTCATGCTTCGAGGACCTTCTTCAAGGCGTTTTTCATGCGGATGGGCCCGGGGAAATAGACCCATTCATAGGCGTGCGGGTAGGGCGTGT
>DASWTR010000118.1:0-6500 GCA_036402035.1 Sphingomicrobium sp. | reverse complement strand
CTGCCAGCCGGTCGATGACCATGCGCCAACTGGCCGAAGCACGGTCGGGCGTCCTGCTCGGCTCGGCCGCCACCGAGGCGCTGCGGGCCGAGGTGATCGAAACCATGGCCGCGATCGACCCCGCCGCCTACCGGCTCGGCGCGGCAGCGGTCTGGCTGGCCGATCAGCGTGACCGCGCCGCCGCGATCACCTGCCCGACGCTCATCCTGGTTGGCGACGAGGACGGCGTCACCCCGCCCCAGCTTTCGCGGGAGCTGCATCGCCTGATCCCTCACGCCAGGCTGGACATCATTGAGCAGGCCGGCCACCTCGCCAATGCGGAGCAGCCGGAGGCGTTTAACAAGGCGATTGAATCCTTTCTCTCCAAACAGGGTTAGCGACCTGTTAACTATGTGATTTAAGCCAGTTTTTTCCTTGTCCTGCGACAAGCAGGGCATGAGCAACGCTGCCACTCGCTCCACCCGCATCGCCGCCGCACTGGCGCTCGCGGCCATCACGCTTCCCGCAGAGGCGCAGGTCGTCAGCGCCGGCTACCGGCCGATGTCGAAGAGCGAGGCAATCCTCGGCGGCGCGCCGAGCGCGCTTGCCGCGATCACCGCCTCGCAGGGCGGCTCTTCCAGTTTCGCGCGGACGATGGCCCCAGCCCAGTTCCGTCCAGCCGTTGCCAACTACGTCCGGCCCGCAGCATCGAGCGACCGGCCCGACGTGTTCAACAGCGTCGCGCTGACCATCGATCGAAGCCCGCTCGACAAGCGTTGGAACCAGGTTTCCGGCGCTGGGGTGGGCGGCGGCGCGAGCGCTTATGCCGCAGCCCTTCGCGATGACCATGTCATCGCCAAGCTCGAAGCGGTGAACAGCTACGTCAATTCGCGCGTCCGCTTCGTCGACGACCGGGTGCAGTTCGGCGTCGGCGACCGCTGGCTGGCGCCGTCCGATACGCTCGCTCGGGGCCGCGGTGACTGTGAGGACTTCGCTCTGGCCAAGCGCGCCATGCTCCGCGCAGCCGGCGTTCCCGACCGCGACCTGTATCTGGTGGTACTGAAGGACCTCAGCCGCCGCGCTGATCATGCCGTGCTGGTGGTTCGTGCCGCAGGGCGCTTCCTGGTGCTCGACAATGGAACCAACCGGATCGTCGATTCGGCCGATATCGCCGACTACAAGCCGGTCATCACTTTCGCTTCGAACGGCCGGACCTACACCCACGGCTACCGCCGCGACATGCCGCCAGTAGTCTACGCCAGCAACAGCATCAGCGCGCCGGTCTCATTGGTCCAGGCCAAGTTCGAGCCCTCGTCGAACGCAAGCGAGTTGCCGGCGGTGCAGATCGAGACGGTCAGCCTCGTCCCGACCTCGATTTCGATTTCGCTTTAGATCAGCGCTCGCGCAGCGCGTCGCTGCGGGCCTTGAGCACTGGCTTCAACAGATAGCTGAGCACGCTCTTGCGGCCGGTGATGATCTGCGTGTCGGTCATCATGCCGGGCGTGATCGGCAGCCGCCGGCCGGCTTTCTCCAGGAAAGCCTTTTCCGTCTCGACGATGACGATGAAATAAGCCTCGCGCTCGACCTCGTCATAAATGCTGTCGGCGGAGACCTGGACGACCTTCCCGTCCAGTCCACCATAGGTCGAGAAATCGTAAGCCGTAACCTTGACCAGCGCCTTGTCGCCGACCTTGATGAAGGCAATGTCGCTCGGTTTGACGCGGGTCTCGACGAGCAGCTTGTCGCCCATCGGCACCACTTCCATCACCTTTTCACCGGGCTGGACGAACCCGCCGATGGTCGTCACCTGAACGTCGTTGACCACGCCGTCGACCGGTGAGCGCAGCTCGAAACCGCGCGATCCGCGCAACGATTCCTGGTTGATCGCCAGCTTCTGTTCGACCTGGCTGCGTTCGTTGAGCGCTTCCTGGCGGAAGCTGAACGAAGCCTCGCTGGCCTGGCTATTCGCCTCGGCGACTGCCGCCATCGCGCGGCCCTGCTGCTCGCGCGCGGCAGCAATCCGGCCCTGAATGTCGACCACTTCGCGCTGCGCGTTGGCGAGCTCCGTCTGCGGCACGATATTCTTGGCCGCCAACGGCTCCAGCCGGTTCACATTGTCCTGCGCAAGCTGCAGGCTGCGCGACAGCGAGCTGATCGTCGCCGCGGCTTCGGCAGCCTCGCGCCGCCGTTGCTCCGCCGACGCGCGCAGCGCTGCAACGCGGCTGCCAAGCGCTTGGCGGCGAACCGAGCTCAGCGTGGCTTCTTCGCCCTGCAGCGAAGCTGCGCCGCCGCCCAGGCCTTCCGCCGCCAGCCGGGCCGACCGGGCTTCGAGCGCCTGCGTTTCAGCCTGGACCTGGCGGCTCTGCGGATTGTCGAGCCGGGCAAGCAATTGCCCCTTGGTGACCCGCTGGCCGGACCGGACCATCAGTTCCGCGACGGTTGCCGGCTCCGACGCCTGGATCAACTGGACCTTGCTCGACGGAATGACCTTGCCCTGGCCGGCGGTGACCTCATCAACCTGGGCCAGCATCGCCCAGATCAGGAAGATGGCGAAACCGATCGCGACCGACACGATGATGCGGCGTGAGCCAGTCAACGGCTCTCGGTGCTTGGTGCCGGACGGAAGGAAGGGAAGCGTTGCCATGATGATGCCCGTCTACTCGCGCGTCGCCAGCTCGACCGGCTTCGGCGCCTCCGCCGGCTTTTGCCGGTCGGCGATCGCCTTGGCTGCCGATCCAGTCTCCGACGGCATTGGAATATTTAGCGTCCAGCCCTTGGTCGTGTCGAGCAGGCCGCCGACGTCATTCTCGGCGCGCGGGACCGGTGGGCCGGCCATCGCCGGTTCCTCGACAGGAACCGTCGTGCCGTCGGTCAACACCGCCTGGCGAAGCGGCGGGCGCAGCGCCAGCGGATCGGACGGCTCGCCGATATAGCGGCCGGTGAACGCCGCGGTCGAACCCCAGCTGCCCGGCCAGCGATAGAAAATATGCGCGCCGATCTGTGCCAGCTTGGCCAGCCGCGGAGCCCAATAGGGCGCGACATAATCGGCATGATAATGGGTCGCGGCACCGACCGACTTTTCGACGAAGCCGTCGAGCGCCGAAGCGGCGATGGCTTCGGCCTGCTTCCAGGCGCCGAGTTCCGGCCGCCGATAGAGCGAACCGTCGCAGACGAAGCTGAACTGGCACACCGGCTCGCGCGATCCCTGATAGACCACGCCGCAGATCGATTTGGGGAAGGCCGGGTGGCGCATCCGGTTGAGCACCACCTGAGCGACCGCGCGGCGGCCCTGAAGAGGCTCATAGCCGGCTTCATAATAGATCGCCTGGGTGAGGCACAGCAGCGCTCGGCGACGGTCCAGCGGATCCGAGGCGGACAGGTCGAACGGCCGCGAGGCGGATAGCGGCGCTGTGCTGAACGGCAGTGACGCGTTGATCAGCTTGGCCCGGTCGCCAACCGCGCGGTTCGCGATCAAATGCTCCCCGCTGGTCGCATCGATCAGCGACGACGCCGCGGCCGGCGGAATCAACACCGTCGCGGTCGAGCCAAGCGCCGCCTGGCGCATGGTCGTTCCGCCCGCGACGCAGCCCAGCAGGGCAACCGAGGCGAATGCGGCATAGCGCTTGGCCAAGGCGAGGCGCGCGATCATTGCTTGGCCTCGGGCTGATTGGCCGCTTTCAGCTTGGCCATCACCTCATCGCGCGGTCCATCGGCGACGATCTTGCCGCCATCGATCACCAGCAGCCGGTTACAGATGGTGAGCATATTGTGGCGATGCGTTGCGACTACCAGGCTCTGGTCCTTGGCCAGTGCATTCTTCAGCTTGTCGATGAAATAAAGCTCGGTCTGCGTGTCCATCGCGCCGGTCGGCTCGTCGAGGAACAGCATCTTCGACGGGCTCACCAGGGCCCGGGCCAACACCAGCAGCGAGCGCTGTCCACCGGACAGGAGGCTGCCGCGCTCGCCCACCGGCCGATCGAATCCGGCCGCATCGCGAGACAGGAAGATATCGGCGCCCGACCGGACCACCGCGTCGATCAGCTGCTGGTCTTCGGCCTTGGCCGCGCCGAGCACCAGATTGTCCCGGACCGTCCCGGAAAACAGCTCGGCGTCCTGGCCGACGAAGCGGAACGCGTCGCGCAGCTGGTGCGGGTGATATTGGCGGCTGTCGAGGCCATCGACCAGCATCTCGCCGTCGGTCGGCGCGTAGAGGCCGCAGAGCAGTCGTCCGAGCGTCGACTTGCCCGAGGCGACGCGGCCGATGATCGCGATCCGGTCGCCAGGCTCGATCTTGAGGTTGACGCCGCTGAGGCTGTCGACGCTAGCGCCCGGATAGCGGAAGCCGGCGCGCTTCAATTCGATATGGCCGGCGCGGATCTCGGGAACGATGCTCTTGGCCGCCACCTGGCGCTCGTCGGTTGCCTCCATCATCCGCTGTAGCGATTCGAGCGTGGTCATCGACTGCTTGCCGCGGGTTAGCAGGAAAGCGAATTGGCCGATCGGCGACATCGCCCGGCCGGCAAGCATCACGATGGCGATGATCGCGCCCATGGTGATGTCGCCATTATTGAACAGGTAGAAGCCGCCAACCACCAGCCCGACACTGATCGCCTGCTGGCAGATCGAGGCGCTGTTGACCGCGACCGAAGTGATGCGCCGCAACTTCTCCTGGGTAGCCGCGGACATCGCCGCATAGCGGCGCCAGCGGCCGAGCATCTGACCCTCGGCGCGAGCGGCCTTCAGCGTCTCGATGCCGGAAATGGACTCGACCAGAACGGAGTGTTGCAGCGAGCTGTCCGCCTGCGCGTCGATCGCCGCACCGGCCATGCGCTTCTGCAGGATAATGCCGACGGCGAGCATCACGGCGATGCCGACGATCGGCACGAACACCAGCCAGCCGGCGAGTACCGCGATCAGGATCAGGAACACCAGCAGGAAACCGATGTCGACCAACAGCACCACCGAGGTGGAGGCAAAGAAGTCGCGGACTCCTTCATATTCGCTGACCCGCTTGGCGAAGGCGCCGGTGCTGCCCTGGCGCTCGGCCATCGGCAGGTTCATCACCTTCTCGAACAGCTTCTGGGAATATTTGTCGTCGAGCTTGCGGCCGATCTCGTCGACCAGCTGCGACCGCGCGAGGCGCAGGATATAATCGAAGCCGAGCGCCAGGAACACACCGATCGCCAGCACCCACAGGGTCGGCACGGCCTTGTTCGGGATCACCCGGTCATAGACGTTCATCGTGAACAGCGGCACCGCCAGCGCCAGCAGGTTGACGATCAGCGCGGCCAGCAGGACCGGCCAGAATTGCTTGCGGACCTTCCACACTTCCGACCAGAACCAGTGGGTCCGGCGGATCTTGTCCCACGGCCGCTCGCCGGCGCGTTCCTGCGACGGATCGGCCTCGACCACCACCGCCTGGCCGGCGAATGCCGGCTCGAGGTCGGAGGTCGGAACCCACATTGGCTCGGCGGTTCCCGGCGCATAAATCAATGCGTCGCCGCGCTTCATTTCGAGAAGGACGACCGCCTTGTCCTCTGTCAGCTCGAGGATCGCGGGAAGCTGTTGCAACCGCCAGCCGGAAATACGGCGACGGCTCACGGGCTCGCCGCGCATCCCGACCTGTTCGAGCGCCGGCTCGACCTGGTGGAACGGCAGCGTGCCCGTGGCCGAAAGTGCCAACCCCGCGCGCAGCAAGACCGGGGAAGATGGCCTGTCTGCGCGGCGCGCGAGGAAGGTCAGGCAATCGAGGACAGGGTCGATCTCACGCGATGGCGCGGAATCCAGCCAATGCATGACACTCAACGCCCGTCCCCTCCACGCTCACTCAGTTGCTGCCCGTCGGCGGTGGCGACGGGTCCGTACCCGGCGCGGGCGGACCCATGACCGGATAAGGCATGCTGTTTTCCTGCCGGTCCTCGGCGGGCATGCGCTTGACGTTGAACTTCTCGCGCTGGTCCATCCGAGCCTCGTAGGGCATGGTAACCCCTAGAGCCTCGATCAGCCGGTTGGAAGCCGCAAGTACCCGATCTTGCGCATAAAGTCGCGCCATGCGGGCCGTTTCAAGCGACGCCTGGACGTTGAAGCGCGTGTTCTGCGCATCGAGCACGTCGAGCAATGACCGGCGGCCGACGTTGAACTGCTCGCGATAGGAGAGCAGCAGATCGTCCGCGACCCGGTTCTGGGTTTCCAGCTCGGTGGCAAGGCGGGTCTGGTTGGTCAGCCGGCTCCAGGCCGACCGCACATCCTCTTCCGCCTGACGCTGACGCTGAAACAGGCGGGCGTGGATTTCATCCGCGCGCGCTTTCTGTTCGCGGACATTGGCCGTGTTGGCGAAGCCGTCGAAGATCTTCCAGCGCATGACAACGCGGGCGGTGAGGTCGCTGGTGCGGCCCTGGAAGCCGTCGATGTCGTCGCCATAACGGGCGCTGGCCTCAGCATTGAAGCGCGGGCCAAGCTCGGCTTGGGCGGCCTTGATCTCCTCACGCGTGGTGTTGAGATCCGCGATCGCCTCCTGCACG
>DASWTR010000117.1:0-1739 GCA_036402035.1 Sphingomicrobium sp. | reverse complement strand
ATCTCGCTCTTCCCAGCGCGCGGCAGGACCAGCTCCGACCGAAACAATCGGTTGATCGGGGCCGAGTTATAGAGCGATTCCAGCGCCCGGAGATGAGCCTCCTCGCCGGTCGGCGTTGAATCAGGCTGCATCCCGCTCCTCGGCGCCGATCAGCACCGCCGCCATCGCGTCGCGGCTGCGGGCGCCGCGCAATTTCTCGACGATCCCGGCGTGGCGAACCAGGCGGCTGACCGCGGCCAGCGATTTCAGATGCTCGGCGCCAGCATCCGGCGGGGACAGGAGCAGAAACACCAGGTCGACGTCCTGACCGTCGATTGCCTTATAGTCGATCGGCGCGGCCAGCCGCGCGACCAGCGCATATACGCGGTCGATTTGCCCAAGCTTGCCGTGGGGAATGGCGACGCCGCCACCGAAGCCGGTTGAGCCGAGGCGTTCGCGTTCGGCGATGGCGTCGGCGATTAGCGACGGGTCCAGCGACAGGCGCGCGGCGGCGATCTGCGCCAGCTGATTGAGCAGCTGGCGCTTGTTACCGGCGGCCAAATCGACCCGGATCGCTTCAAAATCGAGGAAATCGGAGAGCTGCATTGGTCGGATTCCACAACAGGCGGTTACGCGCGGGCAATGATTGCGGGCGCACTAGCCGAGCTTTTCGGCTTTTGTCACTTGGCGGACGGTTCGACCCAGCCGATGGTTCCATCATCCCGGCGATAGACCATATTATAATCGCCACTCTTGGGATTGCGGAACATCAGTGCGTTGGTGTTGCGAAGATCGAGCATCATCACCGCATCGGACACGCTCGCTTCGGGAATGTCGACCTTGGTCTCCGCGATAATCGGAGGAGCGGGCGGAATCGGTTCTTCCTGGTCAATTGGCGCTGCGAAGACCGTGTAAGCGGCATTGGCCGGGATTTCGGCCCCGTCACCCTCGCCGCGGCGCTCGCGCAGCCGGTCCATGTAGCGCTTCAGCTGCTTCTCGATCTTGTCCGCTGCTCCGTCGAAGGCGACATGGGCGTCATTGGCCCGATTGGACGATTTCAGGACCACGCCCTGGTTGACCGGGGCGACGATATCGCAGGTGAAATCCTCGTACGGGCCTTTCCCAAAGGTGACGTTTGCCGCCACCGCACGTGAGAAATAGCGGTCGGCGATCGCCGACAGCCGGTCGGAGACATGGGAACGGAGCGCCTCGCCGGTATCGACCTGGTGACCCGCGACCCGAATGTCCATCTTGGCTCTCCTTCTTGCTCCACCGGCGCTGACGCCTGAACGGAGTCAGGCGGCGCCGCGTTCCGAGGTGGGAGCGAGAAACCGATCCCACAAGGGATTGACGATCTTGGCGAGGAACGAACGATGCCGGGCCAGCTCGGCTGGCGACGCGGCATGCGGCCTCGGCTCGCGAACGGGCCGGTCGTTGACGCTGCTCGCCCCGACGACCTGGGTGACGACCGCTGGCGCCTCCGCGACCAGGCCAAGGCCGATCTGCCGCCCCCCGGTCAGCTCGATATAGACTTGCGCCAGCAGCTGCGCGTCGAGCAGCGCCCCATGCTTGACCCGATGCGAGCGGTCGACGCCAAAACGGGTGCACAACGCGTCAAGGCTGTGCTTGGCGCCAGGGTGGCGCGAGCGCGCAAGCGTCAGCGTGTCGACCATTCGGCTCAGGCAGATCGCCGGCCGCCCGCAGCGATCCAGCTCATGATTGAGGAAGCCGAAGTCGAATCCGGCGTTGTGCGCAACCAG
>DASWTR010000116.1:0-5231 GCA_036402035.1 Sphingomicrobium sp. | reverse complement strand
AGCGAGCTCGAAAAGCAGATCGGCCGGGCCCGCGCCGCCGAGGCGGCGATGCTCGGTCTGGAAGCGTGCCGCGAGGCGGCTGCCTTGCTCTACGCCAATGAGACCGGCTCATCCTGGCGCCCAGCCGGCGGATCACGGCTCAACCATTCCGCGGCTTTGACCTCGGCCGTGGTCGACGGGCGCGACTATTTGAAGGCGCGCGCCGAGGCCCGGCGGAAGGCGGCAATGCCCGAGGGAACGCCGGTCATTTTCGCCGGCGGACGCCTGTCGTTCGCCACCACCGAGGAGGCGAAGGCGCTGGCCCAAAGCGTCTGGGAAACGCTCGACAAGGTGCGCGAACGCGTTGCCGACCTGGTCCTCGTTCATGGCGGCGACCGCAAGGGCGTCGACCGCATCGCCGCTTCCTGGGCCGAGCGCCGCAAGGTTCCGCAGGTCGCATTCGGGCTCGACAAGCGGCTCGGCGCCCGGGCCGGGTTCCGGCGCAACGAGCAGATGCTGTCGCTGAAACCGCGCTACCTCGTTGCTTATGCCGGCAATGGCGTGCTCGAACGCCTCGTCATCCAGGCCAAGGAGAAAGGCGTTGCGGTCGTCGACCGGCGCGGGCCGCTCGGCACCAATCCGAGGCATTCCGCGCGCCTCGCCGTGGCGGTATGAGCCGCTTCGCCGGGCCGGCCTTGCCGGCCCGGCTTTGCGCAATTTGCCATTGGATGCGGTGTCCGATGCGGGATCGTTCAGCGGCGGCGGCGGCGGAAGCGGACCTTCTCGAAGCCCGCCATCAGGAAGGCATCATATCCAGAGTTGCGCCAGGCTTGGACCTGGACATGGCGGCTGCCGGGACATTCCTCATTGGCCCACCATTGGGGAAGGGCCGCGCTTTTCGGAAGCATGTTGCCGATGATCCGCTCGATGTCGGCGAAGCTCAGCTCGAGCTCCGCCATCCCCTTTCGCCGGAGATAGGTCCCCAACCGGTCGTATTTTGCCATCCTCATCCCCTGTACGAAACCAGGTTGCGGCTGGAAGGCCCGGTTCGCAACGGCGGCGCGCCGGTCGTTTCACGCCGGGACGTTTCTCGGATCGGGGGATTGCGAGCCCCCAAAGGATTTCGGCTTGTCCTTTGACCATGAGCAGGCGAGTTTGGAGACGATGAACAGCAGCACCGGTCATCTGCCGGAAGGGAAAAGGCGCGAGCTCGGGTTCGTCGTGGAGGCGATCCGCGCTCCCGAAGCGCAAGGCCGAGGCCCAGGGCAGCATCCAGTTGGCCGAGTTCGCGCCCGATGAGGTCGTCGAACCGCTTCAGCCTCGCCCTTGGGAGTTGAGCGCTGGCCGCTTCGATGGATTGCAGCAGCGGAATGACAGCCTGCTCGATGAATCGGCGGGCTCGTGCACCGTCCAGTCCGAAGATGGCCAGGAAGGATCGCAGGTCGCTGGGCCCGATCGCTTCCAGCTCTTCCGCGTTCCCGATCCGATAGGCGAGTGCATGGGTGACATCGGGATCGATCCGGGTCGGAAGCAGGTCGTAAAGCGGCGTCAGCCGCGGGGCCATCCCGCCTCCATAAAGCAGCCCATGGTTCTTGGCATGATTGTCATTGTTGCCGATGGCGAGGTTGAAGATCGTGGCCCTAAGGAAGCTGTCGCGCGACAGGGCCGGATTGGCCGTGCGGTCGAGCAGCGAGGCCACCGCCGCCGCGTCGAAGCGCCGGCCGGCCTGCCCGTGGCGCTCATATTTGAGGCTCGCCGGCAAGCCGAGCGCCTGTGCGAAATCCTCCTGGTGGAGGCGGTACACGGTGCCATCGATGACCAGCCGATCGAAGCGTTCGATCAGCAGCGCCTCGGCATGGCCGATATGCTGCGCCAAGGGGATGCAGACATCGAGCCCGGCCGATGCCGCCAGGCGCGCCGCAGCTTCCTCATGCGCTGCTTCCAGTTCCTTCCCGCGCCGGGGGACCTTCAAGATATGGGTGGTCGGGACGTGCCGGCCTTCGATCGGGAGTGCGAACCGCCCGTCGGCAAGCCTCGCCAGCGCGATCTTGCGCTGGACTCCAGCGACCGGCGAGGGGTCGTTGATGTCGTCGGGCAGGCGTCGCTCGTCCGCCAGGCTCTCGACGATCCGTTCGAGCTCGCCATCGCCGAGCGGCCGGTAGTCCTCGGCGAGGACGCCCGGAACCTTGGCTGGGGGAGAGCCTTGCGGGAGGCAGGAGATGGCCCCGGCGCAGTCCGCGCCGACATGGAACAGGATTCCGGCGATGTCGTCGCGGTCGAGGCCCTCGCGCTCGATCACGCGCCGCATCGCGTCATTTTCCGGCAGCAGATTGCCGAAGAAGGCGCGGGTCAGCGCATCGCCTACGGGCGCATCGCCGAGCGGAAGGGCAAGCGACAGGGCGGGGTGGCCGCCGTCCAGATAGTCGGTGGAATAGGCGAAGCTGAGGCTTCGGTCCTCGTTTGTCGTAAGGCGTCCCGCGGGAATGGGCGGCCCGTCGAGCCAGACGTCGAGGTTAAGGGCGCTCATCGGGGCCGGGCGTAGAGGTCGATGCCGGCCGCCTTGCACACGGCGAGCACCCGGCCGATTTCGAGGCTCGCCTTGCCTCCTTCCAACTCAGATAGGAAGCGCCGGCCGACCCCGGCGAGATCGGCGAAGCGCTGCTGGGTCATGCCCATTCGCTTGCGCGCCGAGCGCACTAGCTGGCCGAGGTCGGCGGCGGTCTCGATCGCCGCCGGCTGGCCCGCGGTCGCCGGCCCGGGCGCGGAGAGGCTGGTGAGGACCGGGCTGTGGAGCGGCTGTCCGATCGCTTCCAACAGCTTGTGATGGCCGGTCCGGAACTGGTTGGCTGGCGCGACGCTTTGGAGGAGCCGGTTAAGGTTGGCCCCGGCCGTGCGGAGCTCGTCGAGCCGGCCGCCCTCCAGGGCGTCGTGGATCATGCGGCTCTGGTCGACGAGCCGGCCAAAATTACGCTGGCCGACGGCGTCCATGGCGTCGCGCAGGCGCTTGCTGGCTTCCTTGTTGGTCGGCAATCGTGCCACGTTCATGCTCCCGATCGGGAACATTCTTATTCTTATTGCCACGTTTGGTCAATATGCTCCCGAACGGGCGCAAAATAGAAGAAGGATAGTGCAGTTGTCCGACCTGCTCCCGTTCGGGAGCACAAACTTTCCCCTCCGACAAGCGCTTTGTGCGCTCACATTCGCTGCGACCCGCGACTGGATGTCACTACCATTTCGGATCAATCGACACTCCATTTCGGTTGAAATGGTAAATGAAGTCTAACCGTCATTGGTAAATCACATTGCAGCCGGACTTGCTTTCGCCGGCTAGCGATGTGGGAGTGGGATTGTGGACCTAATCAATATTCAAGCAGCAGCTTCAGGGCGCGACGAGACGGTTTCGCGGCAGATGGAGGTGCTTCGCGATCGCCTTGGCTCGGCCCTGCGCATTGCTGACGAACTCAGCATTTCGCCCTCTGCGTCGACGCCCAAGCAACCAGTCAATGATCGTTATATTCGGCAAGTGTTGCAGTGGCGGCGTAGGCGCGATCAATTCTTCGGCGATCACCTGTTCGCCGACCCCGCCTGGGATATCCTGCTCGAGCTGTACGCGGCCTCGCTCGCCCAGTATCGAGTTTCGGTCTCCAACCTTTGTGTCGGCGCCGCTGTACCGGCCACGACCGCGCTTCGCTGGATCAAGCAACTGGAGGACGACGGCCTTATTGCGCGCACACCCGATCCGATGGACGGTCGCCGCCATTTTCTCATGCTATCGAACAAGGGTCTCGGCGCGATGAATTCCTACTTCAGCAACCTTCCAGGCGCACCGCTCATTTAGAGGCGTCACGCTCGATCCATTCCTGAAGGCGGTGAATTGCAAGGTCGAGATGGGCGCTCGCGACATTTGCGCCTTCGCTTGAATCGATCAGCTTTAAAGCGTCGATCATCATGTCGAGCGCCTTGTGCGCTCCTCGGTCGGGGCCGGTGGCAAGTGGAGTTTCCGTCGCGGCTTGGCGAATGGAAGTTGGCATGAAATCCTCCGAGCATAGGTCATATATATTGGCTGAGCAGTCCTGTTTGCTATGATCGCTTGGGGCCTTTCCGCGCTGATCGGCCCCAGGCGGCCATCGTCGTTAGCCGAAAGCTTTGCAACCGGCTGTCAACTTCCAGAGGTTGCCCAAGAACACCCCCGCGTGTTTTGGGCGAGGTCGAGGGGACCCGCTCTTGCCCTCAGGCAAGAGTCAATCCGTCGGCATTCGATTGAGCCGAGTGCGATTGTCGACTTTCCGATGGCCGGCATTCATCAATCCTTTCGCTGCTGCATCGCACCGATCCGCTTCCCACGGCCAAAAAGCCGGCGGTTTGGATCAAATGGCGGTCCTGAGAATTGAATGCATTATTAACCATGCACTATTGCCGGTCGATGTCTCAATCGCTATTCCAGTGCTGCTCGGCTTTTTGCTGGAAGTTTCCCGTTTCCGGGGAACTTTTGGGGGGCAAACATGCCAAAGCCTGAACTTCCCGACCTGAAGAGCGCGGACGTAAACAAGACGGTCACGCTTACGGAAAAAGACATGCAGGATGCCGCGCGTCTATTCAGATTGCTCGTCGATCCTGCATTCCTCGGTAACGGTGAAACGGAAGCCGATGCTCCTTCCGCCGAACCCGGAATGGACGCGAGCCAGCGCCTGCCACTGACCGCCAAGGCCCGCGACGAGCTCAGCCGTCGCCGCGCCCGGAAACGCTATTTCCACCGCGATATATTCGGCGAACCTGCTTGGGAGATATTGCTCGCACTTTACGTCACCGACGAGTCCGGCGCCCGGCTGACCATAAGCAAGCTTGCCGAATGGATAGGGGTTCCGCTGACGACCGTCGTGCGCTGGGTGAAGGCGCTCGAGGAAGAGTTGCTGGTCGAACGGGTCGAGCATCCGACCGATCGGCGCATCGTCTTCATTCGCCTGCTTGACCAGGGGAGGACGGCGCTCGATTCATACCTCGGCGCAATAGGCTGACCGGCCTCTGTCCCAATGCCGGTCACGCCCCGGGAAGTGGGTTAATGTCGCCTTGCCAACAAAAGCCGATGCTGTATGTGGTCGCTGCGAATTTTAGGGGGAAGTCGCAGGGATGCTTGGAAATTTCGGCGCGAATGACGCGGTCGACGACGGTACTGACGGTGCGGTCGACGCGCGGTCCGCAGCCCTTCAGCTGATGTCCGAGGCGCTGGCCCATCTCGATAGCGATGCCAAGAT
>DASWTR010000115.1:0-4423 GCA_036402035.1 Sphingomicrobium sp. | reverse complement strand
CGGCCGACCGAACCGCCATGATAGATTTTGAAAGCATAAACTGCTGGGGCATCGACCCCGAGCCGGGCGGCGGTCGATTCCGGACCCGGCGCCTCATGCCGCAGCGCCTTCAGCAGGCGCCGCACGCCCCAGCCGTTCTGGGCCGAGCCGAACAGCACGGAGACGCCGAGATTGTCGCTGGTCTCGCGCTTCAGGTCGGCGAAGATGGTGCCGGGCTCTGGCACCTGGTCCATCAGCAGTTGTTCGAGCAGCGTGTCGTCATGATCGGCGAGTTGCTCGAGCAGCTGGGTGCGGGCCTGCGCCTCGCGGTCGGCCAAATCTTCCGGCAGGGCGATCGGCTCAGACGGCTTTCCGGGCACATAATGATAGGCCCGCTCCAGCGCGATATCGACGAAGCCGGTGACCTTCTCGCCTTCCCGGATCGGCAGCTGCCGCGCGATCAGCGGCGATACGCTCATCGGCTGCAGCGCGGTCAGCAGGTCGCGGATTCGCCCATGCGCCTGGTCAATCCGGTTTACGAAGATGAGGTGCGGGATGCCAAGCTCGTCCAGCGTCCTCAGCGCAGGCGCAGCCAGCGCGGCGCGTGCTGGGTCGGGGTCGACCACGACGATGGCCACGTCGGCCACGGCAATGGCGCGCGCGGCGTCGGCGGCAAAGCCGATCGAGCCAGGGGCATCGATGACGCCATATTTGTCGCCGAGATAGGTGAAATTGTAGAGGTTGGTTTCGGTAGAGCCGCCGCGCGATCGCGCTTCCTCGCTGCTGTCGCCGATGCTGGATTTATTGGCGACCGAGCCCTGCCGATCGGTCGTGCCGCTGGCGAACAGAAAGCTTTCCGCCAGGGATGTCTTGCCCGCGCCGGCCGGTCCGACCAGCGCGATGACCCTCGTGCCTTTGGTTTCTCCAGGCATGCGACTCTCCTTCCTCCGGTGTTGGCGGGGGCGCCGAGTCGCATGTCGAGCGGCAGGGCGCTCTCCAAACCTTGAGCGTCGGACTCTTTTCGACGGAAGGCAAGGGGGGTGGAACGCGCCTGCAATTGCAGCGGTTTGACCGTGCATGGCTTCCGCCAAACAGCGTCCCGATCATGGCCGAAGCGCCACCTCGCCATGGCAAATGCCGCTCAACATCTGGCGGGAAGTCGCCCTTCGAGTCTGGAACCAGAGCTGGCTGGACAATATCGGGCTGGTCGCGGCCGGGGTCGCCTTTTACGGCTTCCTCGCCCTTGTCCCGCTGCTCGGCATCCTGGTGCTGACCTACGGCATCTTCGCCCGGCCCGAGACAGTGATCGACCATGTCATGACCATGCTGACGATCCTGCCGCCCGATGTGGTTGAGCTGATCGGCCAGCTGCTGATGAGCGCGGTCGAAAATAGCGAGCAGATCAGCGGGCTGGGGATCCTGATCGCGCTGGCCGTTGCCATCTATGCGGGATGCAATGGCGCCGGATCGGTCATGACCGCGCTCAACATCGCCTATGAGGAGAAGGAGCGGCGCAGCCTGCTCCGCTTCTACGGCATCGCTCTCATCATCACGGCGGTGGCGGTGCTGATCGCGCTTCTCGCGCTGGCGGCAATGGCCGCGGTGGCCGAATTGGATGCGCTACTGCCGGCCGCCTCGACCGCCACCATCATTCTGGGGAAGGCCGGCCTTTACCTCGGCATGGCGTTGCTGGCGGCCAGCGTCGCCGCTACCCTGTACCGCTTCGGCCCCTCGCGCGAGGACGCGCAGTGGCAATGGCTGACACCCGGCTCGATTTTCACCGCGCTGGTCTGGCTGCTACTGGCGATCGGCTTCAGCTTCTACGTCACCAGGCTGACCGACTATGACGCGACTTACGGGTCGATCGCCGCGATCGTCATGCTGCTGACCTGGATGTATTTGTCGGCCTACGTCTTCCTGTTCGGCGCTGAGCTCAACGCCGAGCTGGAACATCAGACCGCAAAGGACAGCACGACCGGCCGGCCGCAGCCGCTCGGTCGTCGCGGCGCCTGGGTCGCCGACCATGTAGCCGGCTTGAAGGATGTTGGTCTTGACGAAAGGGGCCCGAGCCTGGCCGAAGCCGGCCCGCCCCCTCCGGATGACGAAGACGCGGCGTCAGGCCGCGGGTAACAGCCTCTGCTCGCCGGCGAGACGGATCAGCGCCGCCTGGAGCTTCTCGAACGCGCGGACCTCGATCTGGCGGATGCGTTCGCGGCTGACGCCATAGACCTGCGACAGATCCTCGAGCGTCTTCGGCTCGTCGATCAGGCGCCGCTCGGTCAGGATATGCTTCTCGCGGTCGTTGAGGCTGTCCATCGCCTCGACCAGCAGGTCGTGACGAACGCGGCGCTCCTCGTCGTCGGCGATGATCTCGTCCTGCAGCGGGCCGTTGTCGACCAGGAAGTCCTGCCACTGGCCCTCGCCGTCGGTATCGCGCAGCGGGGCGTTGAGGCTGGTGTCGCCGCCCATGCCCATGCGGCGGTTCATCGAGACGACTTCTTCTTCGGTCACGCCGAGGTCGGTGGCGATCTTGGTGACCGCCTCCGGCTTGAGATCGCCCTCTTCGAACGCGTCGATCTGGTTCTTCATCCGGCGGAGGTTGAAGAACAGCTTCTTCTGCGCGGCGGTGGTGCCCATCTTGACCAGGCTCCACGAGCGCAGGATGAATTCCTGGATCGAGGCGCGGATCCACCACATCGCATAGGTGGCGAGGCGGAAGCCCCGGTCCGGCTCGAACTTCTTCACGCCCTGCATCAGGCCGATATTGCCTTCGCTGATCAGCTCGCTGACCGGAAGGCCATAGCCGCGATAGCCCATCGCGATCTTGGCGACGAGGCGGAGGTGGGAGTTGACCAGGCGCGCGGCCGCATCGGTGTCGCCATGTTCGCGCCACCGCTTGGCCAGCATATATTCTTCTTCCGGTGCGAGGATCGGAAACTTCTTGATCTCGCTGAGGTAGCGGTTGAGCCCGGCTTCTCCGCCCGAGGCGGGAATCGACACAACGCCAGTTCCGTTAGCCATCTATCGTTCACTCCCTCAGCCAGGGGGCGAGCCCCTTAGCTGTATTATTCCTATACACCAAGTGCGGTGAACAGTTCCTGCATGTCCGACGGAAGGGCGGAGTCGAACGACAAACGACCCTTCGTTACGGGATGGATGAAGCCGAGGTGCTGAGCGTGCAGCGCCTGGCGTTTGAAGTCCAATTGATTGAGCAAATCTCTGTGAGCGGTTTTTCTATTGCCATAGACCGGGTCGCCGACCAGCGGATGGCCGATCGAGGCCATGTGTACACGGACCTGATGCGTCCGCCCTGTCTCCAGCCGGCATTCCACCAGCGCCGCGTCCTTCAATATTTCCAGCCGCTTCCAATGCGTTACCGCACGTTTCCCCTTTCCAGCGGAAACAATCGCGATCTTCTTGCGGTTGGCGGGCGAACGAGCGAGCGGCGCGTCGACCGTCCCTTCGACCTGCCGTGGGACGCCGGACACGATCGCCAGGTAGCGGCGATCGATCGAATGGGTCACGAACTGCTTGGCCAAGCCCTCATGCGCCTTGTCATGCTTGGCGATCACCAGCAGGCCCGAGGTGTCCTTGTCGATCCGATGGACGATGCCCGGCCGGGCAACACCGCCGATCCCGCTCAGACTGTCGCCGCAATGATGCAGCAACGCGTTTACGAGAGTCCCGTCTCGATTGCCCGCGGCGGGGTGGACAACCAAGCCCGCCGGCTTGTCGACGACCAGCAGATGCTCGTCCTCGAATACGATCGGCAGCGGAATTTCCTGCGGCTCGTTGTGCGCCGGCTCGGGGTCGGGAACGGCGAGCAAGTAGCGTTCATCGCCTTTCACCTTGATCGCCGGGTCGCGCACGGCCTTGCCTTCGCGGGTCAGCGCTCCGGCCTTGGTCAGCACCTTCAACCGCTCCCGCGACAAGGCGGGGACCGCGGCCGCGAGTGCGCGGTCCAGCCGCCAGCCGGCATGGCTGGCGTCCAGCGCGATTTCGACTTCGCTAACCCCCCCGGTCATTGCTCCCGATTTGGGAAGCGGGCGGGTCGAATTCAATGGGAGCAAATGCTTGCTTCAGGTTAATCTCTCGCTATGCAGCGGAGCATGAATGCCGTCGAGCTCGCCAGCCTTCTCTGTTCGCGTCTGTGTCACGACCTGCTGTCGCCGGTCGGGGCGCTCAACAACGGCATTGAGCTGCTCGCCGACGAGCAGGATCCGGAGATGCGCGAGCGTTGCCTGGAGCTGCTTTCGGAAAGCGCCAGGGCTAGCGCCAACAAGCTCAAATTCTTCCGCCTGGCGTTCGGCGCCGGCGGCGGCGTCGGCGACGAGATCGACACGCGCGAGGCGAGGACAGCGCTCGAAGGGCTGTACGGTGCCGACAAAAGGATCGAGCTCGGCTGGATGGTCGCCGACGACAGGATGGCCAAAGGCGCGATCAA
>DASWTR010000114.1:0-4645 GCA_036402035.1 Sphingomicrobium sp. | reverse complement strand
TACTGGTGTTCGGCCTCTTTTCCCGGCTGTCTGCAGCCGCGCTGCTCGGGATGACGATGGTGATCCAGCTGTTCGTCTACCCTGATGCCTGGCCCACGCACCTCAGCTGGGTCGGGCTGATGCTACCGCTCATCGCCCTCGGTGGCGGGCGTTTCGCGCTCGACCGACCGCTCAACATTTCCTGACAACAGCACGAAGGTTCGTTCCATGCGTCCGTTTATACTGCTTGCGGCGATCGGTCTCGCCGCCGCCATTCCCGCCTCGACCCCGGCGTTCGCCAAGCCGGCGCCGGAGGTCAATGTCGAGGCTGATGGGTTTGCTGCGCGCGGGTTCGACGTTACCGCCTACTTCACTCAGGGGCGGGCCACGCGCGGGAGCGCGGCGCATCAAGCCAGCTACAAGGGCGTGACCTGGCGTTTCGCATCAGCGGAGAACCTGGCCAGGTTCAAGGCCGACCCGGGCGCCTATGCCCCGCAGTTCGGCGGATACTGTGCCTGGGCGGTAAGCCAGGGCTACATCGCGCCGGGCGATCCCGAGCAGTGGAAGATCGTCGACGGCAAACTCTATTTGAACTTCAACGCCCGGGCGAAGGAGCTGTGGGAAGCGGACCAGGCCGCAGCGATCAAGCGCGGCGATGCCAACTGGCCCGCAGTGCTGACCAAAAATCAGGACAATCCCTGATGCGACGCTTGATCGCGGCTATCGCGGCGCCGCTAGCTGCCTCCGCCGCGCCAATGGCGGATTATGCCGAGCCCTATCGCCTCCTGCAGCAAGCTAACCTTGCGCTTGACCCCGTGCTCGCGACGTCCGCCTATGCTGACGATGCCCGCTTGACCTTTCACTATCCGGTACGACCAGCCGAGGCATTTCGAGGCCATGAAGCCATTCGGGCAAGCTATATCCGTACCTTCGGCCAGGTCGACCCGGAATCCCCGATCAGGCTCGAATTTCGTTTCGAACCTCCGGGGCTATCCGTGGCTCGGCAATGGGGCGTCTACCGCATCGATGCGCGCGTCTCGGGCCGACCGGTGGAAGTCTATGGCCGTTTCGCCGTGGAACTGGTGCGAACCGATGCCGGGTGGCGCTTCGCCCAGGATCGCGGATGGCCCGCCACAGCCACGGACTTTAACAAGCTCCCACCAACGCAACTGGGGAAATGATGAAAGCGCTTGTGTTCGATTCTTTTGGCGGACCCGAGGTGCTTCAGTTCCGCGAGCTGCCCGATCCCGCCGTGCCCTCTGGTCATGTCCAGCTGGCGATGCGCGCCATCGGTCTCAACTTCGCCGACCTGCACCGCCGTCGCGGCAACTATTTCCTTCCCGGCAAGCCGCCGCACATCAATGGCTATGAAGGCGCGGGCGTAGTGGTTGCGATCGGCGAAGGAGTCGAAGGCATCGCGATCGGCGACCGCATCGGCTTTGCCGATTGCCCATTCGCAAATGCAACGCGAGTCAATGTCCCGCTTGAGAAGGCAATCCCGCTGCCCGACCACATCGGCTTCGTCGACGCTGCGGCGATGCTGTTGCAGGGCCTAACGGCTCAATATCTGGTCGAGGACAGCTATGCGGTCCGGCCCGGCGACACACTGCTCATTCACGCTGCCGGCGGTGGTGTCGGGCAGGCACTGATCCAATTAGCCAGGGAAAAGGGTGCAAGGGTTTTGGCGCTCGCATCAACGCCGGCCAAGCGCTCGATCGCGTCTCGTCTGGGGGCCGAAGCCTGTTTCGATTATGACAGCGATTGGCCGGCCCTACTACGCGACCTAACCGAAAGCGGCTTGGATGCCGTCTATGACTCGGTCGGCACCACCTTCCTCCAATCGCTGTCATGCCTCAGGGAACGCGGCACGCTGGTCGCTTTCGGGACAGCCGGAGGCGCGCCGCCCCCAATCGAACCGCAATTGCTGATGGAGCGCTCGCTGTCCGTAGTCGGCGGCGATTTATGGAACTATCTGGATAGCCGAGAAGCGCGGATCGGGCGGGCCGAACGCCTTTTCCAGACGATCCCCAAGGGCACACTCAAGATCCCCCAAATCGAGACGTACCCGCTCCAGCGCGGAGCCGATGCACACAGGCGGATGGAAGATCGCGCCTTCTTCGGCAAAATCGTGATGACCGCTTAAGGCCAATCGGTAGGTCTCGAGTTGCGCCCTTCGGCGGCACTCGCCTGCCGTCGGGCCGACGTCTTCGCCGATTGCATGTTATCAGTGGTGCCCAGGAGAGGACCCACGAAAATCAGATTTCTATTTGAATACAGCTAGTTATCGAACTTTCTGTAAATCCAGATACCCTCAAAAGTACCCTCAATTTCCCAGCGTAGGAGAGGTGCGGGTCCCAAATTGGGCACCATTTATGAATTTCTTCAATCTTAGAGGCGTTGCCTTGTCCGCTTGGCATCTGAGAGCCGCGCCCGCAACCGGGGCCCCCAGTCAGCGATCGCTAACGAAGGGAGAGGCTGCCTGCGTTCGCCCGGCCGAATCCGCTGGTTGTTGCGGCCGAACCAAGGCTCGGATTTTCTTTGGGTGGCTGTGCCCAGCCCCGACCTCCAGTCGGGCAGTTGGCTGAATTAATTGCGTCGGCCATTCGCACCAGGTCGACCAGGGTTCGGGCGCCCATCTTGCGCATCGCGCGGCCACGATGAACCTTGACCGTAATCTCGCTGAGGCCAAGGTCCCAGGCGACCTGCTTGTTGAGCCTGCCGGCGGTGACCAGCGTCAGGACCTGCCGTTCGCGGTTGCTCAGCGTCGAAAAACGAGCACGAATCTCAGCCAGCCGCATTGCCTTCTGCCGCCTTGCGAAATCCAGGCAAAGAGCCGCCTCGACGGCGTCGAGCGCCTCCTGCTCCTTGAGCGGTTTCTGCAGGAGGTCGGTCACCCCGGACTTCATGGCCCGGACAACCATCGAGACGTCCAGGCGCTGGCCCATGATTACGATCGGATGCTGCGGCGCATCCTTCCAAAGCTGGTCGCCAAGCTCGAGCAAGCTGACTAGCGGGACGCCACTGTCGATAATCAGGCAGCCCGGCCGATCGAGTGGAGAAGCGGCGAGAAGCTCGCCGAGGCTGGCATAACCCTGCGTGAAGAGCCTGGCTGCGCGAAGAACTCCGGAAAGCGCCTGCCTCGCGCCTTTGTCAGGGTCGACGATGTGTACCAGGGCCGGCGCGTCGGATTCCTGGGCAGCGCTGCTCGCCATGGAAATGGCCGCCTGCGGCGAAGGCGCGTGCTGGGCGAAGAAGGTCTGGGTCATGTTCCGGTTTCCACTTCCTTGCGCCCCTAAAGACGCAAGCGGACCGAAAACCCTCAACGCCGCCTGAAAGATTGTCAGCCGGCTGGCACGAGCTCGATTTCGCCGGGGCGGCGCACGGCCCGCACCTCGTGCAACTCGCCCAGCGCCTCCGCAAACCGGTCAGCGTCGCCGGCGCGGAACTGACCCGATACCCTGAGGCCTGCGACGCTGGAAGCGCGGATGACGATGCGGTCTTGCGAATAGCGGTTCATAATCTCGACTGCTTCGGCCAGCGGCTGATCGTTGAAGGAAACTAGGCCATTGCTCCAATCGGGAGAGCCGGTGCCCGAAAGTTCGACCCGGACGATCCGGGCCCTGGAGTTGGACTCCACGAACTGCTGGCCTGGTACCAGGATAACCGGACGTTGCGGCCCATCCCTTGGCCCGACGCTCACCCGTCCTTCGAGCAAGGTCACGGTCAAGGTCCTCGCCGCCAATCCCACGTCGAACCTGGTCCCGATCGCCACCACCCGGCGGTCCGCCGCGGTGACCGCGAACGGACGAACAGTGTCGGGAAGGACCGCGAAATAGGCCCTGCCGCGGGTAAGTTCGATCGTTCGCTCGCCCTCGGTAAACCGGCCCGTTGCGGCGCTATCGGCATCGAGCGTCATGCGGCTTCCGTCAGGCAGCTGGATGACCTTCACCTCGCCGCGAACCGAAGCATATTGGATCGGCGGTTGATGATGCTGCGATGGAGGTTGCTCGCGCTCGAACGTCAACAGCATCAAGCCAGCGCTGAGCAAGATCATGAATGCGGCGGCGGCCGCCGCAAGCCTAGGCCACTGGAAGCTCCGCCTGCCCGAAGCCAGCGCATGGCTGCGCATCGCCGCCAATAGCTCGTCGTCGCCGGGATCCGCGAAAATGTCCCAGGCCCGCTCGGTGCGCTCAAATTCCCGCCGATTGAGCTCGTCATCTCCCAGCCAATGGCTCAGCAATTCCGCTTCGCTCGGCGTCAGCCCCTCGGCCCTGCGCGCAATGAACAGCGCAGCGGCCTCGCCGCGAGGAAGCGATCGAAGTTTCTCGAAAGTGAGGGCCTCGCGGATCACCGGGTTTCCAACTCCTTGGCCAGATGCTGAATTGCCTTCACCATATGTTTCTCGACTGCACTCACCGAGATCCCGAGCTGCCCGGCGACTTCCCGCTGCCGGTGTCCTTCGAGCCGGCAAAGTATGAATACGGTCCGCGTCCGTTCAGGCAGCGCCAACAGGGCCGCGGTTGCGGCATTCAGTTCTTCCTTTCCGCTTAAGACGCGCTCCGGATCAAATTCCTCATCGCCGCCGTGCAATTCGGGATCGTAGGGCACATGGTAAGAGGCGCGGCGGGTCGACCGGCGGCGGAGATTGTCCGCCATGACGCTCGAG
>DASWTR010000113.1:0-2103 GCA_036402035.1 Sphingomicrobium sp. | reverse complement strand
GGCCGGCTGGCCGGTCCGGTCTACGAGGCGGAAGATGACGGACGGGAAGGCACCGCCGCCGCGCTGATCGCCGACGCGCAGCTGTTCGTTGCCCGGGACCCGGCGCGCGGCAATGCGGATTTTGCCCTGATGAACAATGGCGGAGCGCGGACCGACCTATTGCCCGAGGCCGGCGGCGTCATTCGCTTTGGCCAGATTTTCGCAATGCAGCCGTTCGCCAACAATGTTGTGATCAAGAGCTACACCGGCGCCGAGATCAAGGCCGTGCTGGAGCAGCAGTTCGCCAGCGGGCGCAACACGGTAGAGCAGCCCAATCTATTGATGCCGTCGGCAAATTTCCGCTTCAGCTACGACAAGTCACGGCCGGCCGGGCAGCGAATTGTGGCAATGACCCTGAACGGTGAGCCGATCGACACAGCGAAAACCTATCGGGTGGCGGTCAACAATTTCCTCGCATCCGGCGGCGACAATTTCACCCTGCTGGCCAATACCAGCCGGGCGGTCGATGCTGGCCTCGACCTAGATGCGACCGAGGCATGGCTGGCGACTAATCCGCCGGTTCCGCAGCTGGGGCGGATTACCGATTTGACGCCGAAAGACTGGACGCCCGCGACCTAGCGCAGCGGGGGTTCGTCGAAGCTGCGCAGTTTGCGGCTGTGCAGCCCGTCACCTTCGTTGCGGAGCAGGTCGAGCGTTTCGATGCCGATGCGCAGATGCTGACTGATCGCCCGCTCGTAAAAGGCATTGGCCTGGCCGGGCAGTTTAAGCTCGCCGTGAAGCGGCTTATCCGAGACGCACAATAAGGTCCCGTACGGCACGCGGAAGCGATAGCCCTGGGCCGCGACGGTGGCCGATTCCATGTCGATCGCCACCGCCCGGCTCTGGTTGAAGCGGAGCGCGGACAAGGTGTAGCGCAGCTCCCAGTTGCGGTCGTCGGTGGTGACGACGGTACCCGTGCGGAAGCGCTTCTTGATGCTGTCCTCATCCTCGCCGGTGACCGCCAGAGTGGCGTTGTAGAGCGCGGTCTGAACCTCGGCGATAGCCGGGATCGGCACCTCGACGGGAAGCACGTCGTCGAGCACATGGTCGTCGCGCAGATAGGCGTGGGCGAGGACATAATCGCCGATCGTCTGGCTGGGGCGAAGGCCACCGCAATGGCCGATCATCAGCCACGCCTCGGGCCGGATCACCGCGATATGATCGCAGATCGTCTTGGCATTGCTCGGGCCGACGCCGATATTGACCAGCGTAATGCCGTCGCCGTCCGGAGTCATCAGATGATAGGCCGGCATCTGGTGCCGCCGCCAAACGCCCGCCGCGATCTGCTCCTCGGCATCGGCGAGGTCGCCATGTTCGTAGATGCCGCCAGGGACAGACAAGCCGGTGAAGCGGCTGTCGGGGTCGCGCAGCGCACCGACCGCGAAGCGTACGAACTCGTCGACATAGCGGACATAGTTGGTGAACAGCACGAAGCGCTGAAAATGCTCGGCCGGTGTGCCAGTGTAGTGCTTGAGTCGCGCTAGGCTGAAATCAGTGCGAAGCGCGTCGAACAGCGCCAGCGGCCGGGTCGGGTCGAGCGTCACGTCCCACGCGCCGTCGGCAACTTCGTCGCCGATATGGATCAGGTCGGTGGAAGGGAACCAGCGGGACAGCTCGGCGGTCGAAATTCCGGCCAGGTCGAGGTCGCCGCCGTCGAGCACATAGGGATAGGGAATCTCGCTGGCCGATGTGCCGACGCTGATCTCGACCGGATAGTCGCGGACCAGATGCTCCAGCTGCTCGCGGAGGTAATCGCGGAACAGGGCAGGGCGGGCGATCGAGGTGGTGTAGATGCCGGGTTGGTTCAGCCGGGCGAAGGCACGGTCGGGGGTCGGCGGCGGTGTTTCCGGGTCATATTCGATCCGTAGCTCGGGATAGGCGAAGGCGCCATCGTCGCGGGCCGCCGGGTCGGGGCGAATCCCTTTTTTGGCATATTGGGCCAGCGCTTTTCGGAGGCGGCCGACCGAGGCTTCGTAGCGGGATTCGAGTTGGTCTAGGATCGATTCAATATTGTTCTGTTCTTTCATGAGGGACCCGCTTGGCCTCAGAATGTGGCGCTGGCAA
>DASWTR010000112.1:0-3090 GCA_036402035.1 Sphingomicrobium sp. | reverse complement strand
GCGATCATCCGGCACGGGCCGCACCATTCCGCCCAGAAATCGACAAGCACCGGTTTGTCGGCGCTAAGCACGTCGGCCTGAAAGCTCTGGTCGGTAACGGTCTTGGTATTCTGGCCCATGTCGGACTCCTTCGATTCAGCTTGGGCGTGAATATGGGGGTTGCTTCGCCGTTGCTCAACCTGTCAGCGCGATCAGCCTGGGGCCGGACGTGTAGAGCAGCGACGCTTCCACGGTGCGCCCCGGGAAAATCACCCTCAGCGCCTCGGCATAGGCCTCCATTTGCGCGCGATGGGCGGCGGGTATCGAGGCCAGATCGGCCGGAACGTGCCGCCCCGTCTTGAAATCGATCACGCGGACCAAATCAGCGCCAACGCAGAGCCGATCGACCGTGCCGGCGATCACCCGTCCGTCGGGCAGGGTTGCGGCAATCGGCGCCTCCGCCAGCGCACCGGGGCCGAATAAGCCGGCATAAGCCGGATCGGCAATCAGCGAACATGCAGCGTCGGCGATCTCCTGGCCCACCCCTCCCTCGACGCCTGCCCTTTCGAGCCAGCGCAACGCCAGCGCCATCCGATCTGCTTCAGCAACGCCCGGCAATCGCTCGAATAGCCCATGCAGCAGCGTCCCCCGCCGTGCCGCCTCTCGCATTTCCGGGCTTGGAGGAGGCGAAACGTCGCGATCCTCGACGATCTGCGACGGCGCCAGCGGCCGTGGCGGACGCGCCTCGACCGGCGCCGGCTGGAGCAGCCAGTCGGGAACCGAAATCGGATCGAGTGCGGCTTTCCCCGCCTTGGCTTTCGAAGGCGCAGCCCCCGTTCCCTCCCACACCAGAGCAGCGCCCCAGCCCTCGATCTCGGCGGGCGCGGCCCCAAGCGACTGCATCGCACGGGCCACCGCCGAGTGCCAACTTTGGTGCGGCACATCGCGCTTCGGTTTGACGCCCGCGACCACCAGCCTCTCGGCGGCGCGGGTCAGGCCGACATAGGCGAGGCGCCAATGCTCCTCCCTGTCCGCCTCCTTTGCGGTATCGATCAGCGCACGGAAGATTGGCGCGCATTCCTCCTTTCGAGGGCGGACGATGGGGACAGGGCCAACTCCAGGGACGGGTACGTCCACGACCGACGAGGTGCCGCCGACCTTATCGGGATCATGGGTCGCATCGGCCAGGATCACCAGCGGCGCCTCCAGCCCCTTGGCGCCGTGAACGGTCATCACCCGGACCGCGTTGGACGGCGCGGCGGGATCACGCTTCACCTCCACCTCGCCTTGCCCGAACCAGGCAAGGAAACGGTCGAGCGAGGCAATTTCCTCCTGCTCGAAGGCAAGGGCACTCGCGACCAATTCCTCGATCGGATCTCGCGCCGCTTCACCAAGGCGCCGGAGCAGCTTGCGTCGCCCGCCAAACGGCCCGGACAGGATCGTCTCAAGGTACCGCGCCGGCGTGACATAGTCGGCCATCGCCAGCCAGTTTGCCAAAATTGAATGAGCCTCAATCCAGTGCGGCTGCTCTTCGCGGCGGCTGGCCAGTTCGGTCCACAATTTGCCCTTGCGCCCATAAGCGAGGCCGTAAAGCTGATCCTGATCCCAGCCGATGAGCGGCGAAACCAGCAGGCCGGCCAGGTTGAGATCGTCGAGCGGCTGAACCGCGAATGTGATTGCGGCTAGCAAATCCTTGACCGCCAGCGGCTTGTGCAGATGCAGCCGGTCAATGCCGGCGACGGGCACGCTATGAGCGTAGAGACGCGCGACGATCAGCGAGGCAAGTTCTGTCCGGCTGCGGACCAGGATGAGGATGTCCCCGGCTGCCAACGGGCGCCTGGTCGCAGCCATTACCGGCGCTTGATCGAGCCATTCCCTCACCTGCCGAGCAATGGCGTCGGCGTAGAGCCGCGCAGGCTCGTCGATCCAGCCTTCTTCGCCTTCCTCGCCATTTTCATCGGCTGTTGCATCGAACGCGGGCCACAGCTCGACCCGCCCCGTCCGATCCGAATGGAAGGGTTGGTGCCGGTTGGGCGGTTCGGCAAGGCCCATGGCCCGGAAACCGACCTCTCCGATCAGAGCATCGACCACCTCAAGGACCGGCGGCGATGAGCGGAAGCTGGCATCGATCGACAGGTCGCGAAATTCGCGGGCGCGGATTTCTTCGGTACGCGCCGCTTCCAGCAGCGTGGCGGCTTTGGCGGAAACCCCCGCCCGGAACTGCTCATATTCCTTGGGATTGGTGCCCTGGAAACCGAAAATCGCCTGCTTGTAATCGCCGACCATGAACAGGGTGCGCCAGCGATGCTCCGCCTCGGGATTGCCGGTGAAAAATTCCTCGGCCAGCGCGTCCACGATCGCCCATTGATCGGCGTTGGTGTCTTGTGCCTCGTCGACCAGAATATGGTCGGTACGCTGATCAAGCTTGTAGCGCACCCACTCGCCCATCCCGGGCTGCTCGAACAGGCGCCGCGTCCAAGCGATCAGGTCGTTGAAATCGGCCACACCCTGCGCCTGCTTGGCGCGGACGTAGGCGCTGGCGAAAGTTTGCCCTGCACGGAGGCCCGCCGCCTGCGTCTTGGCCAGCTCCGCCGCGCAAATCAGGGTTCGAAGTCCCGTCCACCAATTGGCAAAATCGGAGGCGAGGTCATCATATTCGGGATCCGCCTCGCGCTGTCGCGCTGCCGATTTGCATGGCTCGCCCTTGCCGGTGACGAGGCCCGACCCGAGCCCCTGCAAAAGCTCCTTTCGCCCTCCAGGTGAGGCCGCGAGAAATGCGGTCAGGTTTCCGACAATCTTGTCCCCCGTCGGCGTTGCCCAGGCTCGGTTAGCGGCGATCAATCGCTCGAACATGTCGAAGTCGATTTCGCCATCGCTAAGGTGCCGCTGGATCGCGGCTTTTGGGTCGTCGCCTTCGATGCCAATCATGCCCAATAATCGAGCCTCGATGGTGTCAGGTTCGCCGAGTGCCGCCATCGCCTCGTGGGACCGGGCGCAGGCCATCATGTAGCTTTCCGCGCCGGCTTCGCCGAGCCGAAGACTGAGTGCGGATACGTCGTCAGTCAGCCGCTGGTCACGCTCCGCTTCGGCTCTTTCGAGCATGCTGGCGAG
>DASWTR010000111.1:0-2535 GCA_036402035.1 Sphingomicrobium sp. | reverse complement strand
CCGGGACGCGATTTCGACCCGGCCTTTTCGGCCGACGGCCGCTATGTCTATTTCGCCTCGGACCGGCCCGGCGGGCTGGGCGGCGATGATATCTATCGCGTGGCGGTGGTGGGCGAAGGGTTTGGTGCCCCTGAGCATCTTGGCCCGAACGTCAACAGCGCGGGCAAGGAATGGGCGCCGATGCTCGCGCCGAACGGGACCAGCCTGATCCTGTCCAGCGACCGAACGGGAGGCGCCGGCCGGCAGGACCTCTACGTGGCCGAACGGGATGGAGCGGGCTTTGCGCCGGCTCGGCCCGTGCCGGGCGGGATCAACACCGGCGCGGACGAATTTGACGCCACCTTCCTTGCCGATAGTCGAACGATCATCTTCTCGCGAGCGCCCGACCTCACGAAGGACCGGATCGACCTGTTCGCGGCCTCGCCTTCAGGCGAACACTATCCCTCCGGTGCCAGGCTCGACCGTGTGAACGGCGACAAGGATAGCTATGGACCGATGCTCGACTGGTCGGCGCCCGACACGCTCACCTTCTCGGCCGAGCGGCCCGGATCGGGCGGGATGGACCTGTATCGAGTCCGTTATCGGATAGGGGACTCAGCGCTCACCGAGGGACCGGAGCCCAAGGCGGTCCCTTGAGCTCGATATTGTTGCCCTCAGGATCGGCCAGATAGATCGACGGCCCCTCGCCCTCGGCGCCATAGCGCGAGACGATCTCGCCCTTGATCCCATGGTCGGCGAGATCGGCAAGCACCGCATCTCCATTCCAAGGGAACACACGGTAACAGATATGGTCGACGTTGCGGCCTTCCTTGCCCGGAGCCGCCCCGCCCATCGCGCCCAGCTTGCCGCTGATCGGGACCAGGTCGATCAAGGCCGTCCCAACGCGAAGCTGATAGAGCCCGACGGCTTCCTGCTTCTTCTCCCAGCGCGCACCCAGCACATCGATGTAGAATGAGGCGACGCGATCAAGGTCGACGACGCGCAGCACGACATGGTCGATCGCCTGGATATTGATCATGCCTGCTTCTCCAGCGCCGCCACCCCGGGCAGCACCTTGCCTTCCATCCATTCGAGGAAGGCGCCGCCGGCGGTCGAGACGAAGCTGAAGTCGCCCGCCACGCCAGCGTGGTTGAGGGCCGCAACCGTGTCGCCGCCGCCCGCCACCGAGACCAGACTACCGTCCTGAGTCAGGGCCGCGGCGGTCTTGGCCAGGGCGACCGTCGCCTCGTCGAACGGCGGCGTCTCGAACGCGCCGAGCGGCCCGTTCCACACCAGAGTCCGGCAGGTCTTGATCGCATCGGCCAGCGCCTCGACCGCGGCCGGGCCGACGTCGAGGATCATTTCGTCGGGAGCGACTTCATGGACATTGGAGACCCGCAAGGACGGCGGGTTGGGCGCAAACTCCTTCGCCACCACCACGTCATAGGGCAGATGGATGGTGCAGCCAGCGGCATCGGCGCGCTCGAAAATGCTCTCCGCCTCCCCGACCAGGTCATGCTCGGCGAGCGATTTGCCGACATCGATGCCGCGCGCCGCCAGGAAGGTATTGGCCATGCCACCGCCGATGATCAGATGATCGACCTTGCCAACCAGATTGCCGAGCACGGCGAGCTTGGTCGACACCTTGGCCCCGCCGACCACTGCGGCCACCGGCCGTTCGGGGTTGCCGAGCGCCTTCTCCAGCGCGGTCAGTTCGGCCTCCATTGCCCGCCCGGCATAGGACGGCAGCAGGTGCGCGACACCTTCGGTCGAGGCATGGGCGCGGTGCGACACGGAGAAAGCATCATTGACGTAATAATCGCCCAGCGCCGCCATGCCTCTGGCCAGCTCAGGATCATTCTTCTCTTCGCCAAGGTGGAAGCGGGTATTCTCGAGGATACCGATCCCGCCGGGCAGCATGATCGAGATAGCCCGCGCCGCCTCCTCGCCCTGGCAATCCTCGACGAACCGCACCGAGCGGCCGGTCAGCTCGGTCAAAGGCCGTACCAGCTGCGCGGTCGACATGTCCGGCCGCGACGCGCCCTTAGGCCGCCCGAAATGCGACAGCAGCAGGACGATAGCGCCCTTGTCGCTAAGCTCCAGCACCGTCGGCAGGAGCGCGCGCAGGCGTGTGTCATCGGCCACCGACGCGCCGTTCATCGGCACGTTGAGATCGACACGGACCAGCACGCGCTTGCCGGTCAGCTCGGCCGGCAGGTCGTCGAGGGTTTTGAAGGTCTTGGTCATCCTGTCTCCATTCCCCTCCCGCCGGAGCGGGAGGGGTTAGGGGAGGGAGTGTTGGCCATGTCCGGGACAGGCCCTCCCCCGGCCCCTCCCGCTCTGGCGGGAGGGGAGTTAGGCTCAGATCAGCTTCGCAATCGCCCCGGCCGTATCGACCATCCGGTTCGAGAAGCCCCATTCATTGTCGTACCAGCTGACCACCCGGACCAGCTTGCCTTCGATCACCGCGGTCTCGAGGCTGTCCACCGTCGAGCTGGCCGCATTGTGGTTGAGGTCGATCGAAACCAGCGGCTCGTCGGTGTAATCGAGAATGCC
>DASWTR010000110.1:0-34281 GCA_036402035.1 Sphingomicrobium sp. | reverse complement strand
GGCGAGGCCGGTTTCGTGCAGCCCCATCTCCTCGAGAAAAGCGAGCCGCTCCTCCATATCCATCGACACGAGGTCGGCCTCGATCGCTGCCGAGACCACCACCGCGTTGGCACCTTCGGCCTTGGCCTTGTCGAAGACGCGGGCGGAATGGGCGTTCCCCTCGGCCGCCTCGTCCTCGTTGACGTTGCAAACGTAAAGCACCGGTTTGGCGGTCAACAGTTGGGCCTGCGCAAAAACCCGCGCTTCCTCGTCGTCCTTGGGCTGTGTCAGCCGAGCCGGCTTGCCCTCACGCAGCAGGTCCAGTGCTTGGCTGAGAACCGAAGCCGCGATCCTGGATTCCTTGTCGCCCTGCTGGCCGCGCTTGACCAGGTTGGGGACGCGTTTCTCGAGGCTTTCGAGGTCGGCCAGCAGCAGCTCGGTTTCGACGGTCTCGGCGTCGGCGATCGGGTCGACCTTGTTCTCGACATGCTGGATATCGTCGTTCTCGAAGCAGCGGAAAACATGGACGATCGCGTCCACCTCGCGGATGTTGCCGAGAAACTGGTTGCCGAGTCCTTCGCCTTTCGACGCGCCCTTCACCAGCCCCGCGATATCGACGAACGCCAGCTGGGTCGGGATGATCTTGGCCGATCCGGCGATAGCGGCGAGCTTGTCCAGCCGCGGATCGGGGACCGCGACCTGGCCGACATTGGGCTCGATCGTGCAGAACGGATAGTTGGCCGCCTGCGCCGCCTGCGTTTCTGTAAGCGCATTGAAGAGGGTCGACTTGCCGACGTTCGGCAGGCCGACGATGCCGCATTTGAAGCCCATAATTCGCAAATTCCGATATGATTGGTGAACGGCCCACTCAGGCCGAGTTCAGCGCCCCCTAGGCAATCTCGCCGCCGATTGCCACAGCAATGGGTGGGGCGTTGTGCGTAGATTTTGGTCTCTTTGTACGTCGATAGCGGCGCTGGCTCTTGCCTCGGCTGCCGTGGCCACGATTCCGCCGCTGACACCCGAAGGACGGGTGCGGATGGAGCGAATGCAGGCGCTCGAGGACGCCGCGCGCCAGCGCTTTGGCGACCCAACGACCAGCTTGTTCCGCGAAGCCTATGGCAATGTCATCGTCGCCGATGAAATCAACGGTCGGCCAGCGAATCCGAAGAATCTGATCAAGGACGAATATGGCTGGCACGAGCTTCGCGGCGGCAAGCGGGTTTCCGTACCGCATCGCGTTGCGCATGAGCTCAACCGGCTGCTGATTTCCGAAGCGCTGTTCAGCGAAGACCCGTACCTCCATCAGGCGAGGTGCAACCGTCCGCGCCTGTTCATCCTGCGTCATGCTGGGCGGGAACAGTTCGGCCGCCAGTGCGAAGCAACGGGCCTTGCCGGCCGAGCGGCCTTGGTCGCGGCGACCTATCGACTGCCAACGGGGCAGGGCGTGACGACCGCCGCTCCGCCGCCGCCCGACAATCCGCGCCCCGGCGCCGGGCCCGGCGAGGATTTGATGCGCCACATCCATCACCGCGCATCCGACATGGTCTGGGCATGGGAACGACGCAGCCTCGCGGCAGCGGTCGATCCCTATGCCGAGCATGTCGTGGTGGAAATGCCTGGGCGAATTCTTCGCGGCCGGGCGGCGCTGGTCGAATGGCTGCGCCCGCAGCAGGATTGGGCGACCCGCGGAATCGGCAGGAAGGTCGACTACCACCGCGGATCGCTCAAGCCCCCGGAGGGCGACTTCATCACCGAGATGAGGGAGATCCGTTGGGAAGAGCATGGGCGTCCGCTACGGCGAACCTACAGCGCCACGTGGAAGAACAACGACGGGCTCTGGCAGATCGTCCATGAGAGGATGAGCGAGGACAAGCCGGTAATCGAAGGCGAGCGGCACATCTGGTAATTCGAAAGACTGCAACCTGCGCAGTGCCGCGCCGTTGAGCGCACATGGCTACCGACAAGGGCGATTCCAAGCCGATCGTGCTGATCACCGGCGCGGCCGGCAATATCGGCACTTCGCTGGCCGAGATACTGAAGGATGCATACCAAGTCCTCGGGATCGACCGACCCGGGTCAAAGGCCGAATTCCCGCTAATCGAGGCGGACCTAGGTGAGGACAAATCGGTCGAGCGGGCGATCGCCGAGTTCCGGGAGAAATTCGGCGATCGCATCGCCAGCGTCGTGCATCTGGCGGCTTATTTCGACTTCACCGGCGAGGAAAACCCGCTTTATCAATCGATCAATATTGAAGGCACGCGCCGCTTGCTGCGGGCGCTGCAACCGCTCGATGTCGAGCAGTTCCTCTATTCAGGCACGATGCTCGTCCATGCGCCGGGCGGGCCGGGCAGGCCGATCGACGAGGACCAGCTGGTCGAGCCCAAATGGGCATATCCCAAATCGAAGGCGGCGGCCGAGGAGGTGATCCGCAAAGAGCATGGGAACATCCCCTATGTGCTCCTCCACTTGGCTGGTCTCTATGACGATGAGACCGCGGTTCCGACACTTTCAAACCAGATTGCCCGCATCTACGAGCGCGACCTGCAGAGCCATTTCTATTCCGGCCCGACGCACGTCGGCCAGTCGATGGTCCACCGCGACGATATGCTCGACGCGTTCAGGCGGGCCATCGACCGGCGCCGCGAGCTGCCGTCAGGGACGATCATCCTGATCGGGGAGGAAGGCGCGCTCGGCTATGACGCGCTGCAGGACGAAATTGGCTATCTGATCCACGGGGCGGACGATTGGCCGACCATCCGCCTGCCCAAGGCCGCTGCCGCGGCCGGTGCCTGGGCACAGCAGAAGCTGGAGCCGGTCGTGCCCGATGCCCTCGACCAGGGCGAGCCGCCGTTCATCCGACCCTTCATGGTGCGCATGGCCGACGACCATTACGAGCTGGATATTTCGCGCGCCCGCGAGCTGCTGGGGTGGGAGCCGAAGCATCGCCTGAAAGATGAGCTGCCGGCGCTCGTCGCGGCGCTGAAACGTGACCCCAAGGCCTGGTACGAGAAGAACGGACTCAAGCCACCAGCGCAGGTGGCCGAGGCTGCCGAGGCGGGGAAGCACCCGGAACGGTTGAGGTCGTCCCATGAGGAGGCGCTGGTCGAGCAACATCGCTCTTTCCGCTGGGCGCATTTCGTCAATATCTTCCTTAGCTCCTGGCTGGTCGTTCAGCCGCCCCTGATCGGCGTCGAGGAACATTGGCTGATCTGGAGCGAGATCATCCTCGGATTGGCGGCGATCTTCTTCTCGATCCTGTCGCTGTCATGGCAACTGCGCTGGGCGCGCTGGGCAACCGCCGGCGTTGGCGCGCTGATCATGGCCGCCCCCTTCCTGTTCTGGACGGAAAATGCCGCCGCCTATTTGTCGGACACGCTGGTTGGCGGCCTGATTTTCGGGCTGGCCGTTGCAAGCAAGCCCGATGTCGGCCCCGCGGCCCTGGCCGCTGCGAGCAGGCAGACGATTCCGCCCGGCTGGACCTACAATCCGTCATCGTGGCTGCAGCGGATGCCGATCATCGTGCTGGCCGTCGTCGGCTTGGAGATTTCGCGCTACCTCGCCGCCTATCAGCTCGGCCATGTCGATGGCGTGTGGGAGCCGTTCTTCGCCGGCTCGCCCGCTGATCCGAAGAACGGCACCGAAGAGATCATCACCAGCGAGGTGTCGGAAGCCTGGCCGGTCTCAGACGCCGCGGTCGGCGGCTATACCTATGCGCTGGAAATCCTGACCGGAATCGTCGGCTCGACGGCGCGGTGGCGGACCATGCCGTGGCTCGTCATCCTGTTCGGCCTGATGATCGCGCCGCTCGGCATCGTTTCGATCTTCTTCATCGTGATTCAGCCGATCTGGATTGGGACCTGGAGCACTCTGGCGCTGATCGGCGCGGCCGCGGTGCTGGTGCAAATTCCCTATTCGCTCGACGAGCTGGTGGCGGCTTGCCAATTCCTCCGGCGCCGGACGCGGGCAGGGCGCAGCTGGCTCCGGGTGTTCCTGTTCGGGGACGTCGACGACGGTGATGGGCGAGCTGAGGAAGATGAATTCGGTCGGCGTCCCGATACAGTGCTTGCCAAGATGTGGAGCGGCGGCGTCAACCTGCCGTGGAACCTGGCGGTCGCAGCGGCGATCGGGCTGTGGCTGATGTTCACCCGCGTCACGCTGGGCAGTGAAGGCGCCATGGCCAATGCCGACCATTTGGTCGGATCGCTGGCATTGACGATCGTGTCGCTCGCTGCCGCCGAGGTAGCGCGGGCACTACGCTTCCTGCTCGTGCCCGTTGGCATCGCGCTGCTGGCCACGCCGTTCATTTACGGTGCCAGCGGAGCCGCGCTCTTCGCCGGCATCGCCTGCGGTATCGCGCTAATCGCTTTGAGCTTCCGCCGCGGCCCGATCCGCCAGCGCTACGGCAGCTGGGACGACTGGGTCCGTTGATCAGGCGAAATTGAAGCTGATGCTGAGGCGATCGGCTTTGGCCCGGCCCGGCAGCACCTCGTGCCGCAGCCAGCTTTCCCACATCAGCAACAGGCCCGGGCGCGGGCTGATGTTCACAAATGGACGCAAATCCTCCGGCGCGTACTCGTCGCGGACGGGAGCTGCCATCATCATCGGCAAGCGCGGGTCTTCGAAGCGGATGGCGCCGCTCTCGGCCGGCACCTCGACATAGAATGTGCCGGACAGGATCGAATGCGGGTGGATATGGGCGCTGTGGTGCCCACCGGGCTTCAGTAGATTGACCCACAGGCTGTCGAGCTTGAGCTTGCGAGGGAGATCGAAGGCGAGCTCGCGGGCGAAGGCTGCGGCATGTTTGGCTAGGAGGCGCTGAAGACCGGCGAATGCCGGGTCGCGGCTCGGCAAGTCGTTCAGCGAGGCATAGCTGGTGTAGCCCTGATAGCCCTTGCCGCGGCTCCAGCGCCTGCCGGCCTCATCATCCTGCGCCAGCGTGCGGATCGAATGCGCTAGCTCGCCAAGCAGCGCCTGATCGTCGATCACTGCTTCGTAAAGGCGGGTGGCGAACAGGGCGCGGGACATGGATATTGCCCTTAGGCAGCGGCAATGCGATGCGCAAAGGCCAAGGAGGGGCCATGACCGTTTCGCTGGCGCGCGTCGATACCATCTTTCCGATCCATCTCTACCGCTATCGGATCGATCAGCCCGGCCTCAACGCGTTGCTGACCAAGGAAATCGCCGCGCGCCGCAAGACCGAGCCCGGTATGGCAAACCGCAATCGGGTCGGTTGGCAGTCCGAGCATGATTTCTTCCTCCGCAAGGAGGAAGGCCATGCGACACTCGGGCGATTGATCGCGCAGATTATCAAGCAGACCATCCAGTCGCTCGATCCTGCAGTGGATTTCGACAAGTTCCAAGTGCTGTTGAACGGCTGGCTGAACGTCAATCCGCCGGGCGGCTACAACGCCCCGCACCAGCACAGCGACGCGCATCTGTCGGGCGTCTATTATGTCGACGTCCCGAAATCGCCTTCGGCCCAGGGCGGGGCGATCGAGTTTCTGTCGCCGCACCCGGTGAGGCTGCTCAATTCGGTCATCAACTCACCCTTGTTCAGCGACCGTTTGCGGGTCCAGCCGGCGGCCGGCGAGGTGCTGATCTTCCCCGGCCAGCTGGTACATTGGGTTCACCCCAACGACAGCGGCAAGCCGCGCGTGACGGTGGCGTTCAACGCCGCCATCCGCAAGAAGCGCTAGTCCTTGAAAACGGTCGCGGCGCCGGTGCGCTCGAAGGTGAGGTTGACCGAACGACTGCCGGCCGGCCGGGTGCGATGGAGCGTGCCGGCGGGCACGGTGATAAATTGGCCAGGCGCCACGACGACCTCCCCGCCTTCGAACTCGATGATCAACTCCCCGTCGATCCCGTAGAAGCTTTCATCGGAATCCGGGTGATGATGCCAAACGAAGGGCTCGGTCATGACGCTCATCCGAATTTCATGATCGTTGACCGTGACCAGCGAGCGATTGTCATAAGCTTGGTTGATCAGGCGGCTGAGCGCCAGCGGATCGACCAGCGGCGGGACCGTGCTGCTGTTTTCCATGGCGACTTGATGAGCTCTGCCCAAGCCGGCCGCAAATCGAAATGGCCGCGGCGGCGATAATTACCGCTTATTCCTCCGTCTGCAGCCGGAGAGCGATTTCACTCATGAAGCGGGGGTCATCGCCGTCGGCCAACCACGGTGCCTCGGCGGCAATCGCTGCAAGCAGATCGGATAGCGGTTCCATCTCGCTCTTGGCATAATTGCCGAGCACATATCCGGTCACCCTGTCCTTATGGCCGGGGTGACCGATACCGATCCGAACGCGGCGAAATTCGGGTCCCAGGCTGGCGTCGATCGAACGCAGGCCGTTGTGGCCAGCGGTGCCGCCACCGACCTTTACCTTGACCTTCATCGGCGCGAGGTCGAGCTCGTCGTGGAAGGCGGTCAGCGCGCTGATGTCGAGCTTATAGAATTTGAGCGCCTGCTGCACGGCATCGCCGCTGACGTTCATATAGGTCTGCGGCTTCAGCAGCAGGATTTTGTGGCGGCCAATGCGGCCCTCGCTGACCAGGCTGCGGAACTTCTTCTGCCACGGGCCGAAGCCATGCACCTCGGCGATCACATCGACCGCCATGAACCCGACATTGTGCCGGTGCAGTGCATATTTGTCGCCCGGATTGCCGAGCCCCGCCCAGATTTGCATCGTGCCGTCCCTGCCAGCAAAAACGCCCACCCCGCAAGCGGGATGGGCGTCCTTGTTCAACAGAGGTGGGAAGAAGCTTAAGCTTCCTCGCCGCCTTCGGCTTCGCCAGCCTCGCCTTCGGCTTCTTCCTCGCCGACGGTCGGGACTTCGCCCTCAGGCGCGGTCTCTTCTTCCTCGGCCTTCATTGCCGACGGGGCAACGATGGTGGCGACGGTGAAGTCTTCGTCCGCGTTCGCCGGCTTGGCGCCCTTCGGCAGCTTGATCTGGCTGATGTGGAGCGTGTCGCCAATCTCGAGGCCGGTGAGGTCGATGTGGATCTCGTCCGGGATCTCGGAGGCGTCGCAGATCAGCGCAAGGTCGTGGGCGACGATGTTGAGCACGCCGCCGCGCTTCAAGCCCGGCGAAGCTTCCTCATTATCGAAGCGCACCGGCACGTTGACGTTGACCTGGCTATGTTCGCCGATGCGCAGGAAGTCGACGTGAATCGGCCGGCTGGTGACCGGGTGGAAATCGACCGCCTTCGGAAGGGTGCGGTGCGCCTTTCCCTTGAGGTCAATCATCACGACCGAGTTCATGAAGTGGCCGGTCGACAGCATCTTGGCGAGGAGCTTCTCCTCGACGTGAACCGACAACGGCTCCTTCTTGTCGCCGTACACCACGGCGGGGACCCGACCTTCGCGGCGCAGTGCACGGGAGGCTCCCTTGCCAGCCCGATCGCGCGCTTCGGCGGGCAGCGTCAGCTGTTCGCTCATTTCGCAATTCCTTCTTTGGTTTATGCCCCGCCACGCCTCCAGGGATGACCATGGGTGGGCAAGCGCGCGCCTATAGGGGCGCGGCCATATTTTGGCAAGTTCGAGCGCCTAGCTGATTCGGTTGGTCGCAACGCCCCGATCGGCCAGCCAGGCCTGGAGGCTGTGCCGGCCGGCGAGATGCCCGGTGCCGACCGCGACGAACACGGTGCCTGGCTGGTCGAGCCGGTTGACGATCCACTCGCCCCAGCGCGCGTTGCGATCGGCGATCAGCATGCGATAGGCGATCGGCGACTTGGCCTCGAAGCCGGCCAGCATGGCCGAGAAGGCGCCCGTGTCACCCCTGGTCCAGGCGCCGAGCAGATCGTTGATCGTGACCTCGACCGGCTCGGCAGCCGGCGCCGCGGCGGCTGCGGCCGGCGGCGGTGCAGGGATGTTGGACAAGGCCTTCAGCTGGTCCTCAAACTTTTCAAGCCCGCTGACCTGCTTGCCCGCGCCTTCGGCAACCCGCCGAAGCACCGCGTCCGCCCCATTTTCGACGGACATGCCCATGGCATTGCCCTGGTTCATCACCTGCCGGGTCTGGGCGATAAACGGCTTCAGCCGTCGCTTCCCATCGGGCGAAGTTTCGCTGACATGTTGTTTCGCGGCGGATATGTCTGCCGGGATGATGGTTTCCAGCACCAGCTCGCCCGAGGCGTCGAACGCCTGCTTGACCCTGCTGTCGAACCAGGCGGTTCGGCCGTCCAGAGTGTGGAACGTGCCGAACAGATAGATGGTCGTATCGCCGTCCCGAATTTCCCATAGGGCAGGCGAGGCGCGGACAATCGCAGGCGCCGGGATCAGCGGCATCGGCTGGGTCTGGGCCGGGGCGACCGCGGCCAGCAGGCCTGCCAGCGCGCCGGCGCAGGCCTTGAAGATCGTCTTGATGGGCAGATTGCGCCCGCCGGTAAATCGATGTCGTTCCATTTGGCGACCCCCCGCCGGTTGAGGGGTCACAGTCCGCTACTAATGGTTAACGGTCAACAAACTGTTGGTGAAATTTCAACCATTTGCGACGAGTTGAGGAACTTGAGTGGATCACTGGACTCGAGTGACTTTTACGCCCTGCTTTTCGAGCATTGCCAGCACCGAATCTTCGCCCGCAAGATGACCGGCCCCTACCGCGAGCAGCACGGTTCCCGGTTGGTCAAGCCGACCTTTCACCCATTTCGCCCAATTAGCGTTGCGTCGGTCGAGCAGCGCTTCCTTCAGCTCGTCACCGTCAGCGAGATCTTCGTTGAAGCTGTCCGCGATCGCCTTGACGTCGCCGCGGGTCCAGGCCGCCAGCATGGTCCCGAACTGCGATTTCATGCTCGACGGATCCTCTAGCACCTCGACCAGGAACTTGCGCTGGGCCTTTTCCGACAACGTGTCGAAGAAGCCGAACTGCTCGGCGTTGGTTTCGAGCTGCCCGATCTTCTTGCCCCCATCTTCGAACTGCTTTTTGAGCGCGGTTTCGACGCCCGAGCCGGGATCGAGTCCGAGGTCCTTGAACTGCGCACCAAGCAACATGAAGCCAACAGCCCAGGTCTCCAGCTGATTGAAGGCAGCCGCGGGAACGCCGGTCTTGGCGATCGCCGCTTCGAGCGCCGGACGCTTCTCCGCCGGGACCCGCTCAACGATCGGGGGAAGATTAGGCGAAACCGCGAGCTTGAACAGCTCTCCCATCGTCGCGGCGGGATTGCTGTCGTCGATGACCGTTTCAACCACCAGCGTGTCGGCGCTCGCGGCAGCCTTGTCGAAGGCTGCGCTGCGCCATTGAGTGCCCTTGGGGAGCAGATGGATGGTGCCGAACAGATAGACGGTGGTGTCCCGGTCGGCGACCTTCCACATGGCCGGGCTCGCGCTCTTTGCCTCGACCGCAGGGACTGCGCCGCAGGCGGTCGCAGCGATGGCCGACAGGGCGGCCAGGCGGCGCCCGAAACGCTTCAACAAGTTCATGGTCATCCAAACTCCCACTGATCGTCCAAGAAGGTAGGGAACCGATACGCCTTCGTCCACTTGCCCATGCCGAAATCATCAGCCAAAGCCGCCCAACTGTATCGAGACGGGATTAATCGCGCGTGAGCCTAAGCTTCCAGGACCTGATCCTGACCCTGCACCGCTATTGGGGCGAGCAGGGCTGCGTCATCCTGCAACCATATGACTTGGAGATGGGAGCGGGGACGTTTCACCCGGGGACGGTGCTCCGCGCGCTCGGCCCAAACCCGTGGAAGGCCGCCTATGTCCAGCCGTGCCGCCGGCCGACCGATGGGCGCTATGGCGAGAACCCCAATCGCCTGGGTCATTACTACCAATATCAGGTGATGTTGAAGCCGAGCCCCGAGAATCTGCAGGAACTATATCTAGGCTCGCTCGACGCGATCGGCATCGACCCGCTGCGGCATGACATCCGCTTCGTCGAGGATGACTGGGAAAGCCCGACGCTGGGCGCCTGGGGCCTCGGCTGGGAGGTATGGTGTGACGGGATGGAGGTGACCCAGTTCACCTACTTCCAGCAGATCGGCGGGTTCGACTGCAAGCCGGTGTCCGGCGAGCTGACCTACGGGCTCGAGCGGCTGGCGATGTATATTCAGGGCGTCGACAATGTGTTCGATCTCAAGTTCAACGACGCCGGCGTAACTTACGGCGACGTGTTCCTCGAAAACGAACGGCAGATGTCGAAATGGCATTTCGAGGTGGCCGACACCGAGGCGTTGTTCGACCTGTTCCGGAAGGCGACGGCGGAGAGCGAGAACAGCCTGAAGGCTGGGGTGCCGATCGCCGCCTATGAGCAGGCGATCAAGGCCAGCCATATCTTCAACACGTTGCAGGCGCGGGGCGTTATCTCGGTCGCCGAGCGGCAGGCCTATATCGGCCGGGTTCGCGACCTGGCGAAGGGCGCCTGCGGCGCCTGGATGACGCACATGGGGTATGAGGCATGAGCGCCGATTTCCTCCTGGAGCTGTTGAGCGAGGAAATTCCGGCGCGGATGCAGGCGCGGGCGCGGAACGACCTCGCCCGGATGTTCGCGGAGGCGTTGGCAGGGGCCGGCCTCAGCCACGACGGTATCACCACCTATTCGACCCCGCGCCGGTTGGCGCTGATCGCACGGGACCTGCCACTGGCGACAGAGGCGGTCAGCGAGGAGCTAAAAGGGCCGCGCATCTCGGCACCGGAGCAGGCGCTGGAAGGCTTCCTGCGCAAGACCGGCCTGACGCAAGACCAACTTGAAGATCGCGATGGAACCTGGTTCGCCCGGATCGATCGACCGGGCCGAGCGACCACCGAGGTACTGGCTGAAGTTACCGCGGCGATCGTCCGCGACTTTCCCTGGCCGAAATCGATGCGATGGGGCGCGGCATCGCAATCGAGCGCCTCGCTGCGCTGGGTGCGGCCGTTGCATTCGATCGTTGCGTTGCTGGGCGAGGAGATCGTGCCGGTTTCGATCGACGGCGTTGAGTGCGGCGCAACCACGCGCGGCCACCGCTTCCACCATCCCGGGCCGATCACCATCGGCGGGGCAGGGGACTATGCCGAAAAGCTGCGCGCCTGCCATGTGATCGTCGACCAGGAGGAGCGCGAGGCGATTATCCGCGAAGGCGCGGCCGAGGCGGCGAAGAAAGCGGGCTTCACGCTGGTCGAGGACGAGGGGCTGGTGGTCGAGAATGCCGGCCTAACCAGCCTGCCGGTTCCGCTGCTGGGCTCGTTCGATCCGGCCTTCCTCGACGTGCCGGAGGAAGTGATCCAGCTCACCGCACGCATCAACCAGAAATATTTCGTGATGCGCGATGGAGCGGGGAAGCTCGCGCCGCATTTCGTTTGCGTTGCCAATATCGATGCAAATGACGGCGGCAAGGCGATCGCCGCCGGTAACGAGCGGGTGCTTGCCGCGCGGCTGAGCGATGCGCGCTTTTTCTGGGAGCAAGACCTCAAGGTTCCGCTCGAAGAGCAGGCTCAGAAGCTCTCCGGCATCGTCTTCCACGAAAAGCTCGGCACCGTCGCCGACAAGGTCGAGCGGGTCGCCAAGCTGGCGCGCTGGCTGGTCGAGGAAGGCATCGTCAAGGACGCCGACCGCAACCAGGTCGAACGGGGCGCACGGCTCGCAAAGGCCGACCTCGTCACCGGCATGGTCGGCGAGTTCCCCGAGCTTCAGGGCGTGATCGGCGGCTACCTAGCCCGCGCTCAGGGCGAGCCCAACGCAGTCGCCGACGCCATCCGCGATCATTACAAGCCAGTCGGGCAGGGGGATGAGGTGCCGAGCGCGCCGGTAACGGTGGCGGTTAGCCTGGCCGACAAGCTGGACACGATCTGTGCCTTTTTTGCCGTCGATCTGAAGCCGACCGGGTCGAAAGATCCTTTCGCGTTGCGGCGGGCCGCCATCGCCTCGCTCGAATTGATTACCCGGAACGGACTGAGGCTCCGCTTGACCCAGGCGGTGCGCGGCGCGTTGGCCAATCGTGCTGGTCAGTCCCTGGTCGAAAGCGAGACGCATCGGCTCGATCGGACTGTGCCCGAAATCCTCGAATTCTTCGCCGACCGCCTGAAGGTGCAACAACGGGACGCCGGGGTGCGTTACGACCTTATCGACGCGGTGTTCGCGCTCGGTGAGGAAGATGATCTGGTGAGGCTGTTGGCGCGGGTCGAGGCATTGCAGCAGTTCGTCGAGACGCCGGAAGGCGCCGACCTTCTGGCCGCCTACAAGCGCGCCGCGAATATCCTGAAGAAGGAAAATTGGGCCGGCGGCAAGGGCGCACAGGGGATCGAGCAGACCGGCGACGAGGACCCATTGGTGCTGGTCGACGAGCCGGTCATCGCCGAGGCCGTGGCCGAAACCGCCAAGGAGGCCCGCCACGACGCCGATACCCCGCCAGAGGAAGCCGCGCTAAGCGCCGCGCTCGACGAAGCCGAGCCCAAGGCGATCGTGGGAATCGCGTCCGAGGATTTCACCGCCGCGATGGCGGCGCTGGCAACGCTCCGTGGGCCGATTGACGCCTTTTTCGACAAGGTGACGGTCAACGATCCCGACGCGAAAATACGCAAGCGGCGGTTGAATCTGCTCGCCCGCTTCCGCGACGCGGTGAACGCGGTCGCGGATTTCAGCAAAATCGAAGGCTAGCTAGCGGTCGCGGTCGTCGACGACCCCGTCGTTGTTGCGGTCGCCCTTGATCGCGGCGGCGCGCAGGCTGTCACGCTCACGCCATTCCTTCTCGCGCTCAGCATGGATGCGCTCCAGCTCGGCGCGCCGGTCGACTTCATTGTTGTAGCGGTGCTTCCACTTGCGCCCGCCCCCGGAGAAGATGAACCCACCGACCAGCAGGCCGAGCAGGAATACCAGCAGGACGATGATCCACTGATCGGTCGAGAAATTCAGCATAGGCTTCAACCCCTGTCCATTGTCCGGGGCATCAACCGACTGTCGCCGTAACGAGTTCCGCCGCCGCCCAACAAAGGACGGCGGCGGCCCACACCCCGATGCGGAGTTAGTTGCTCAGCAGATTGTCACTTATCGAACAGGCCGCCGGACCCAGGATGACGACGAACAGGGTCGGCAAGATGAACAGGATCAGCGGAACGGTCATGATCGCCGGCAGGCGGGCCGCCTTTTCCTCGGCGCGCATCATGCGTTCGTTGCGGAATTCGGCCGACAGCACGCGCAGCGCCGAGGCGAGCGGCGTACCGTATTTCTCGGTCTGGATCATGGTCGTGACGACGCCGCGGACGGCCTCAAGATCGACGCGCGTGGCGAGATTCTCGAACGCCTGGCGGCGCTCCGACAGGAAGCCCAGTTCGATCGCGGTCAGACCGAACTCGTCGCCCAGCTCCGGATAGGCCTTGCCCAGTTCCTTGGCGACGCGGTTGATGGCGGCGTCGACGGTAAGACCGGCCTCGGCGCAGATGACCAGCAGGTCGAGCGCGTCGGGCAGGCCCTTGCGGACCGCGTCGCTGCGCTTCTTGACCTTGTTGGTCAACCACACGTCGGGCGCCTTGTAGCTGCCGACCAGCGTGCCGGCGACGGCGGCATATTTTTTGAACCAGGACCAATCCGGGAAGTAATCGATACCATAGATCAGCACGACCGCGCCCATGCCAAGCACGACCGGCAGAACGAAGCGGGCGAAGATGATGAAGAAGGCCAGGTCCTTGGTGCGGATGCCGGCCTGCATCAGACGCACCTGCGTCTTCTTGATCTGGTCGTCCTGCAGCATCTTGAAGCTGCCGAGGATGCCGCGCACGCGATCGGCGGCGACATTCTTGTTGGTCAGCTTCTTGCGTTTGTTGGTCGAGGCGACGATGCCAGCCTTGAGCTGCTCGCGCCGTTCGTTGAGCGCCTTAACCCGGCGGGCCATCGGGTCGCGAACGGTGGTCGCGGCATAGATGGCGGTGAGCACGGCAAGCGTAGCGACTGCGCTGAGGACGGTCGCGACCCAGACGACGTCGACGCCGAGTAGGGTTGGTCCGGTGGCTGGAGCTTCCATCGTCTCTGGATCCTAAATCTCGAAGCTGACCATCTTGGCCATGATGAACACGCCGATGCCCATCCAGCACAGGCCGCCAAGCCCTGCCACCATCAGCCGCTGATCGGTGAAGAAGCCGCCCATGTAATCGGGGTTGATCATATACACGAGCGTGAACACGACGAAGGGCAGCGCACCGACGATGTAGGCCGACGCCTTGGACTCGGAGCTCATCGCGCGGATCTTCAGCTTCATCTGCGCGCGCTTGCGCAGCACGTCGGCCAGGTTTGAAAGAGTCTCAGCCAGGTTACCGCCAGTCTCGCGCTGGATCGCCAAGGTGATGACAAAGAACTGAAATTCTGGCGTCCCCAACCGGTCGGCCGTCTCCTGCAATGCGACTTCCATCGTCCGGCCGATCTTCATCTTATCCGTCACGGCCCGGAATTCGATCCCAACCGGGCCGGTGATTTCGTTGGCGACCACGCCCAACGTCTCAGTGATCGGCAAGCCCGATCGCAAGCCGCGGACCATCAATTCGATGGCATCGGGGAAATTGCTGTTGAATTTCGCCAGCCGGCGCTTGATCATGAAATTAACCGCAAAATGCGGGATCGCGACGCCGATAAACAGGCCGACGAAGAGCGATAGCATCATGGGTGCGCCGCGCAGCATGAACAGGGCCGCGACGAACAGTATAATGCCCACCGAAACCATGGCATATTTGCCGAGGGTAATCTCTTTGCCGGTCCGTTCGAGGCGCCGGCGCATGAGCGCCGGCCTCGGGATCAGCGTGGAAAAGATGCCTTCCACTCGACTTGAGCGGGCAGCCATAAGCTTGCGGATCTGAGCCTGGGCGTTGGCGGCGAGGGCACCGTCCGCGTGACGCTCCTTAACCAGCTCCATCCGGCGCTTGACTGCCTTGCGCGGGTTGGGACCGCCGAATGCTTTGAAGCCGAGCAGGATCGTGCCCAGAATGCCGATCGCCAAGATGATGATGTAGATCATGACTGTCCGTACATCCCTGCTCGTCTGCGCTGCGGGGAGGGGCGGCGCCCTCCCGTTCACGGTCTATTTGTTACGCGGCCTTGTCCTTGGGCTTGGCCAGCATCGACTTCAGATTGTCGACCAGCGACTTGCCGCCGGCGGCCCCAGCCTTGAGTTCGGCGGCTGCGCCTTCCTCGCTGGCATGGCTCAGCACCATGTTCGACAATTGCGTGAAGGGTGCGGCCATCTTGCCCGTGGCAATCTCGGCCATCGGCTTGCCGAGCTTCGCCGCCTGGGCGGCGATCTTGCCGTCATGCGGGAAGACGATGTCCACCGTGCGTTCGATCGACTGCTCGAAATCCTTCTTGCTGATCTCGAGCGCGCCGCCGGACGGGACGCGGTTGGCGACGGTGATGACCTTGGTTTGCGGCGCGTGCGACTTGAGCCAGGCGAGGACCCGGATCGTGTCGCGGGTGGCCGCCAGGGTCAGCTCGCTGACCACCACCGCGACATGCGCGTCATGCACCATGTGCGGATACTGGATCAGCATGTGCCGGGGGAGATCGAGAATCGTCGATTCGAAGGCGCTCTTCATCTCTTCCTGAAGCTGAAAATAGGCGGTGCCGTCGGTGATCAGCGGCTGATGCAGCGGCGCCTCGGCCGACAGAACCGAGAGCCGCTCGTTGGCGCGGATCATGGCACGCTCGATGAACAGGCCGTCGATACGGCTAGGGTTCTCGATCGCGTCAGTCAGGCCGCGGCCGGGCTCCAGATCCAGCGCCAGCGCACCAGTGCCGAAGTGAACGTCGAGGTCCAGCAGGGCCGTGGAGCGATGGGCCTTTTCGCCCATCAGCCAGGCGAGGCTGGTGGCGATGGTCGAAGCGCCGACCCCGCCGCGCACACCAACGACCGCCGCCATGACATGCGGCTTGTCGACCTGAGTCTCCCCACGCGGTCCCGACAGGATCGCCTGGGCATGCGCGAAGGTATCGCGCAGCTGGTCGACCGTGAAAGGCTTCAGCAGATAGTCGTGAATGCCGCTGGCGACGAGGTCGCGGTAAAGGCGGACATCGTTGACCTGGCCTGAAGCGATCACGACCGTGCCTGGCTCGCAGACCTCCGCAAGCGCGTTGATGTCGCTTAGCGGATCGGCCGATTCCGACAGGTCGACAAACAGGATCGTGGGGCTCGCCGAAACGGACAGCGACTGGACCGCGTTGCGAAGACCGCCCTTGTTGACCTTCTCCGGCGACCAGCCATGCTCGACCGCCACCGGGCGCAACATGTCAGCGGTCGCGTCGTCACAGACGAAGGCCGTGAAGGGATCACGCAGACCCGCGCGGGCTTGGAACGGAGCGTTCATACTAGTTCCCCTTGGTGCTGACGTCCTGCAGACCCTTCTTCCCGGTCGGCGGAGTGGAGTAATAGACGCCGATACCGCGGCTCGCGGCTGCGGCGTCGATATAGGGGTCGCCCTCGCGCCCGTGGATGAGATCCTCGGGGTTGGCGACCATCGCGGCCATGTTGCTGTTCACGCTGCAACCGTAGTTCGACATGGATCGGTTGGCGAAGTTCGGCTGCGAAGCGCGGCTCCAATTGGGGCACCCTGGCACCTCAGCGCGGTTGCGCCGAACGATGACCCGGACGGAATCGGAGGCCGCTGTACCTTGCATAACCGGCGCACCCTCACTGATCAGCAGACCGTATTTGCCCGCGACTCGTGCGACATCGGCCCGTGCATCGCCGTAAGGGCCTTCGACATAGATCCGGTCCCCATAGCCGAGGCCCAAGCCGGCAAACCAAGCGTCGAGACGCGCCTGTTCCGGTGCCGGAACCGAACCGCCAGGCGCCGCCGCGTCGAACACATAGTCGGAATGGACGACGACTGGGACGTTGACCGCGGCAACACCCCGATCAGGTTGATCATGTGGCGTGTGCTGGCAGCCTGAAACCGCTGCAGCGAAGGCCAGGAGAGCGAATTTGGAACGCATCATGGCATCCTTCCTCTTGAAGCGGCCAGTCACAGGTTGAATCCAGGGCTGGCGGCGGGAGTGGTCGCTGCCGCTCCGGCGCCGATGGCCGCGGCGGGTGCCGACTGAACCGGCACCGGTCCGCTCCGGCCGATAAAGGACTGGCCCTCCAGCTGGCGCTGCACGTCCGTCGGCGCGCGATAGCCATCCGTCGGCAGAGCCAACTGGGTCGACACCGGCCGCACCAGATACGGCGTGACGACGATGACCAGCTCGGTCTCCTGACGCTGGAACTTGGTGGAGCGGAACAGCGCGCCGATAATCGGCAGATCGCCAAGCACAGGTGCCTTGTCGATGTTGTTATTGCTGGTGTTCTTCAGCAAGCCGGCGATCATGAACGATTGACCCGAGCCCAGCTCGACCGTGGTTTCCGCGCGGCGGGTGGTCAGTGCCGGAACAACGAAGTCGTTGAGCCTGACGCTGCCTGCATCCGACAACTCGCTGACCTCTGGCCGGACGCGCATTGAAATGCGGCCGTCGGCGAGAACGATCGGCGTGAACGCTAGGCCAACGCCATATTGTTTATATTCGATGCTGATCGAACCAAGGCTCTGCGAGATCGGGATCGGAAATTCGCCGCCGGCCAGAAAGCTGGCGGTTTCGCCTGAGAGCGCAGTCAGGTTCGGTTCGGCAAGGACCGTCACCAAGCCGTCGACTTCCGCCAGGTCAAGGGATGACAGAATGTCCAGGCCGAACAGCGTGCCGGCCCCCGAAAGGGTAGAGCCAATCGGGTTCCGAATGACCTTTGGGGTGGGACAGTCTTCGACGCAGCCCACCGGAGGCAGGTTGATGCCGCCACCCTTGGCCAGGCCGAACTGGAATCCGCCGGTCATGTCAGTCGCCAGAAGATTGACGCCGATCTGTTTGAGCAGCGAACGGCTGACTTCGGCGATCCTGACGCGCAGATTGACCTGCAGCGGGGTCGCGGTCTTCAGCCGGTTGACCGTCATGATCTTCAGCGCCGCGCCGGGCTGCGATACGTCGACGCCGGGGTTGAGCGCGGAACGCACGACTGCTTCCGCCTGCGCCGCATCCTCCGGCGAGGCGACGGTACCGTTCAGCACCGCCATTTGGCCGATCGTCGTCACCGAGATGCTCGATTCCGGCATGGCGGCGCGAAGCATCTGGTTGATCGAGCTGATGTTCTGGTTGACGCGAACGTTGGTCGCATAGATGACCTTGCCGCCCGCGCCCGTCGCAATGACGGTTGCCTCGCCGGCATCCTTGCCGAACAGGTTGATCTGCCGTGCATTGGCGACGTAGACGTCCGCGACGGCGGGGTTTGAGGTCCAGACGTCCGTGGCACTGCTCGGCAGCTGGATCATCTGGCCTTCGCCCACCGACAGCAGCACCTCGCTGGTCGGCTTGAACGTGCCGGCCGGGCGAGCCGCGGCGGGGGTTGCGACAGCGACGCTGCCAAGACTTAGGGCCAGCGCGGCGAGGGCGGTGCCCAGCCGAGCGCGGCGGCGAATTGAGATACTGGTCATGTTAGCGAGCTCCCACCGGAACGACGGTGACACTATTGCCGCGCGCGACGCGGACTCCGGGCCCTGCGGTGCCCCCGGGGACGCCCGAGGCGTCGCGGAGTGCACCGGCAAGATTGTTGACGGCGTCGACGCGAGCGTCGCTGCTGCCGGCCTTTGCCGGAACGCTACGGCGCTGGAAGCGCGACACATCGCCGCCGGTGACATAAGTCGTGTTGTTGTCCGACGGCTGGTTGGCGATCTCCAGCAGCATGCGCCGCTCCTCGGCCGGATTGGTGCCGGCGGGGACCTTGACCTGGCCCGACGCGACAGCGCGTTCGAGTTCGCCGGTGTTATCGGCCAGCGAGCGCAGCACCAGGCTGATCGAGCCGACCTTTTGCGCGACGGCGATCTTCTCGGAAATCCGCGGCGTCGCTTCGAGCGTGACGGTGTTGAAGGTCTTCACCTCCGTCTTGCCCTCTTCATTCTTGCTGTCGATCCGCTGATCGGTGGCAAGCACGCGCAGGTTGCGGATGATCGTTTCGGACACTTTGAGAGGTGGGCCATCGCCGCCGCCCTTGACGTCCTGCGTCAGGACCATGTCGACCCGGTCGCCCGGGAAGATGAAGCCGGCAACACCCGAAGTATTCGAAACCGGAACGGTAACCGCACGCATACCCGGACCGAGCGCCGCGGCGAGGAAGCCGCGGTCATTGGGTCCGACCAGCGCACCCTTGGTCAACGGCTGGCCGGCGGTCATCGAATTACGAACGACCGTGCCGATCAGCTTCTTCATGTCGGCGTCCGGCGCACCCTCGGTATAATAGGCGTTCTGCACCAGCTCTTTCGGCCAGGCCTGGAAGGTCAGGCTCTCGGCATCGATGATCGTGCCGACCGGAAGCGCCTTGCGGGCGACGAGGACCTTGGGTCCTGTCGGAACGGCAGGAGCCGCCTGGGCGGTCTCTGCGCCCGCTCCCGTGAACATGTTCTTGGCCATGACCGCGGTGACTACCGCAATGACCAGCGCTCCGATGAGCAGCGCGACTTTCTTGACGTCCATGGCGATCACGCCTCCCCCAAGGGTATCTCAGTTACCCGGCGACATTCCGGCAAAATGGTTAAGAAAGCGTTGGGCGAGTAACCACATTCCGCCCACCGCAATTGCGACCCCGTATGGCACCTCCGGGCGGCCCTCTTTTTTGCGCGCGTGGTGGATGCCGAGAACGATTAAAGTCAGCAGGCCGCCGGCCAGCGACATGATGACGATAAGCTTCAGCGTCTCATATGGAGTGAACCAGAGCGCTAGTGCGCCCGCGAGCTTGACGTCGCCGCCGCCCATCACGTTCATGTAAAAGGCGCCCGCGAACAGCAGGAATACCAGCACGCCGACTCCGATGCGGATTACCGCGTCGGGCCACAGCGGTACGGCGGCCGACCACCAATAGACCGGTGCGAGCAAGGCGATCGCAATGTTGAGCCGGTCTGAAATCGTATAGGTTTTGATGTCCACGACGGCGATCCACGCGAGCATCGCGGCAAGCAGCGCCATCAGGACCAAGGTGAATTCGCCGTTCATCATCACCCACCCCTAGACGCCATGCCTTTCCAAACCGTAACCAGCCCACGCTATGGAATTGGTCGACGTCCTGATTGTTGGCGGCGGGATCGCCGGAGCAAGCCTCGGTGCGAGGCTGGCCGGTGAGATGCGCGTGGCTGTGATCGAGGCGGAGGAGATTTGCGGGCGGCATGCGACTGGAAGGTCGGCCGCCTTCTGGCAAGCCAGCCTCGGCGGCGACACGCCGGAGCGACAGCTCAGCCTGGCTTCCAAGCCGATGTTCGATGAAAATTGGCCGGGCTGCGAAACGCCGTTGCTGCGGCCGCGGGGCGCCGTGCATCTGACGGGCCCTTGCGGCGAGGGGTTCGAGGAAGCGGGGGCGCTCAGCGGCGAATATCTGCCCGTCCATCTCGACCGCGCTCAGCTCGACCGGTTGATCCCCGGCCTGCGGGAGCAATGGACCGGCGCGTGGTATGAAGCCAGCTGCGCCGATATCGAGGTCGCGGCCTTCCACAATTGCTGCCTTGCCGCAATCCGGCGCCAGGGTGGCGAAATTCGGACCGACGCGGCCCTGCACGCGGCGCGGCGGCAGGGCGGTTTCTGGATGGTCGAAACGACAGCGGGGCCGATCCAAGCGGCCGTGCTGGTTAACGCCGCAGGAGCCTGGGGCGACGACGTCGCCAAAAGAGCCGGTGTTCCGCCACTGGGATTGCAAGCGAGACGGCGGACGGTTGTGCAATTACGGGTCGGGCGGACGGGCCTACGCGACCTGCCTTTCGTCACCGACAGCCACGACAGCTTCTATTTCAAGGGGGAGGGCGACAACAGCGTGTGGGTTTGCCCGCTCGACCAGACGCCGGTCGATCCGCGCGACGTTGCGCCCGAGGAGCTGGATGTCGCGGTTGCGATCGACCGGTTCGAGAAGGCCGTCGATTGGCCGGTCGAGGCGGTCGAGCGGAAGTGGGCCGGGCTTCGGACCTTCGCGCCGGATCGCGGTATGAAATTCGGTTTTGACCCGGCCGCGGAAGGATTTTTCTGGTGCGTCGGGCAGGGCGGCATGGGCATCCAGACGGCGCCGGCGGCCTCAATGTTGTGCGCGTCGCTGATCAAAGGCGAGGAACTGCCGGCTGAGCTCGATGGTATCGACCCGGCTTCCTTCGCCCCACGGTCTGTTCGTTCCTAACGTCGCTTCTCGGCTTCCTCGCAGGCCAGGGCATCAGCCCGCTCATTCTCCGGATGGCCGGCATGGCCCTTCACCCAGTGCCAGTCGATTCGGTGCGGCTCCGCCGCGTCGAGCAACGCCTGCCACAGCTCGGCATTCTTCACCGGCTTCTTGTCCGACGTCTTCCAGCCGTTGCGCCGCCAGCCGTGGATCCATTTGGTGATTCCGTCGCGGACGTAATTGCTGTCGGTCCATAGCTGGACGTGACAGGGTTTCTTCAAGGCATTGAGCGCCTCGATGGCGGCCATCAACTCCATGCGGTTGTTGGTGGTATGGGCCTCGCCGCCTGACAGTTCGCGTTCCTTGCCCTTGGACCGGAGGATCGCGCCCCAGCCGCCGGGACCCGGATTGCCCTTGCACGCGCCGTCGGTGAAAATCTCGACTTTCGGCAGCTCCATGCTCAGGCGACGAGCTCGCGCGGCAGCTTGAAGGTCATGCGCTCCGGCTCATGCTCGCCGATTTCCTCGGTCACCTCGAACCGTTCGGCCAGCGCGTCGACCACTTCGCGGACCAATATCTCGGGGGCGGATGCGCCGGCGGTCAGTCCAACCGTCGCGGGAGTTCCGAGCCAATCCCAGTCGATGTCCGCAGCTCGTTGGATCAGCCGGGCCGGCGCGCCGTTCCGCTCCGCAACCTCGGCGAGTCTCAGCGAATTGCTGCTGTTTGGCGCGCCGATGACCAGCAGGCGCTCGCAGCGTGAGGCGATCGCTTTGACCGCGGACTGGCGGTTGGAGGTAGCATAGCAGATATCCTCGCTACGCGGCGCCAGGATGGCCGGGAACCGTTGCTGGAGCGCGGTGACGATCTGGGCCGTATCGTCGACCGACAGCGTCGTTTGCGTAAGGAACGACAGGTTATCCGGGTCCGCCGGCTCGAGCCGAGCGACATCTTCGACCGTTTCGACCAACGTCATGCTGCCTTCCGGCACCTGGCCGAACGTGCCGATGACTTCGGGATGGCCGGCATGGCCGATGAAGATGATATGCCGACCTGCCTGGATCAGCCGCTCGGCCTGGCGATGGACCTTGCTGACCAGGGGGCATGTCGCATCGAGATAATCCAGCCCGCGTGCCTGGGCGGCGGCCGGCACGATCTTGGGCACGCCATGCGCGGAGAAGACCACGGGGCGGCCGTCCGGAACTTCATCCAGCTCTTTGACGAACACCGCGCCGAGCCCGCGCAGCCGGTCGACCACGAACCGGTTGTGGACGATCTCATGGCGTACATAGACTGGTGGCCCGAACCGCTCGATTGCCATTTCGACGATCTTGATCGCCCGGTCCACGCCAGCGCAAAAGCCGCGCGGAGCGGCGATCAGCAGGTGGAGCGGAGGCTTGGTGGGGGCCATGGCGGCGCATGTAAGGCCTTGCTTGCAGCATTGCTAGGCGCTTCCTATGACGGGCCACCGGAGCGTTCGATGAAGGAAGCCATATCGTGAAGCGTCGCCTTACTGCCCTTGCCATGGTCCTGCTCGCCACGGCCTGCTCCCGCGAGGGGCAGATTACGCAGGGGGGCATCTATATCACCCGCTCCGCTTGTCCCCAGGTGGGCGTACCCGCCGCAACCGGCGACATCACCCTGTTCAACCCTTCGAATCGCAAGGACGCCGCGGCGCTCGACGTGTCGGCGGCGATCACCAATGTGCGCGCGACCTGCAACGAAACGGGAGCGAACATCGTCTCCACTGTGACGTTCGACGTGGTCGCGACCCGCCGTGAAGTGGCCGAGGCGCGCATGGTCGTGCTGCCCTATTTCACTGTGGCGATGCAGGGCGGCACCCAGGTTGTCGCCAAGCGGCTCGGCAATGTCGGCCTGAACTTCGCGGCAGGCAGCCACCGCGCTCAGACCTCGGCCCAGGCCACGATCCAGGTGTCGCGCGCTGCAGCTACCTTGTCACCCGAGGTGCGGCGGGAGCTGACGCGCGAGCGCAAGGCCGACGATCCCGACGCGGCGATCGATCCGCTGTCCCGGCCGGAAGTGCGCGACGCGGTGGCGCGCGCTACCTTCGAGCATCTGGTCGGCTTCCAGCTGACGCAGGACCAGCTGGTCTACAACGCCACTCGCTGATTGACTCCACAGGCGCCCGCCGCCACAGCGGCGGCGTCATCCGCGGCCTCGGCGGCGGGAGGCGCGCACGGGAGAGTTCGCCCCGGATCTAGTCCGGGGCGGCGCCGAAGGAGCAACCGCCCCCGGAATCTCTCAGGCACCAGGGACCGCGCGCGCCGTGACAGTCTGGAAAGCGCTCCGAGAGGGGCCACCGAAGGGGCAAAGCTCTCAGGTCACGCGACAGAAGGGGGCTCGAATCAAGAGCGTGTGGGTTGTTCCACGCGACAGGACTTCGAGGATCCGCGGCGTGACAGAGACTATCGAACAACTGGCCAAATTGCCGCTCGACGGCTGGCATCGCTCGCGAGGCGGGCGGATGGTGCCGTTCGCCGGCTACGAGATGCCGGTCCAGTATGAAGGCATCATGGCCGAGCATCTATGGTTGCGGAGCCACGCCGGTCTGTTCGACGTCAGCCATATGGGCCAGCTGCTGTTCCACGGGCCCGACGTCGATCGCGCGCTCGAGGCGTTGCTGCCCGGCGACCTGATGGCCTTGAAGGACGGTCGGCTACGCTATTCGATGCTGCTGGCCGAGGACGGCGGGATCATCGACGACCTGATGGCGACGCGCCGGGGGCAGCATTTTTACCTGGTCGTGAACGGCGCGACCAAGCTCGGCGATATCGAGCAGTTCGAGAAGCGCCTGCCGCGCACTGTGGTGCTCGATCATATGAGGGAGCAGTCGCTGCTGGCGCTACAGGGGCCGGAGGCCGCCGCGGTGCTCGAGGCCCTGGTGCCGGGCGTGAGCGAGCTGAGCTTCATGCAGGCCGGCTTTTTTCATTGGGATGACAAGCCGCTGTGGATCAGCCGGTCGGGCTATACCGGTGAGGACGGGTTCGAGATTTCGGTCGCGGGCCGCGATGTCGAGGCGCTGGCCGACGCGCTGACCAGTGACGAGCGGGTCAAGCCGATCGGGCTGGGCGCACGCGATTCGCTGAGGCTTGAGGCGGGGCTTCCGCTCTACGGCCATGACCTCGATTGCGACACGACGCCGGTGATGGCCGACCTGACCTTCGCTATCGGCAAGCGTCGTCGGGCCGAAGGCGGCTTCGCCGGCGCTCCGCGCATCATGGCCGAGCTGGACAATGGGGCGGCCCAAAAGCGCGTTGGTTTGCTGGTCGAAGGAAAGCAGCCGGTCCGGGAGGGGGCGCTGATCCTCGACGGCGAGGGCAATGAGGTCGGTCGCATCACGTCCGGCGGCCATTCGCCCTCGCTCGGGCGACCGATCGCCATGGGTTATGTCGCGGCCACCTTCGCCGAACTGGGCAAGGCACTGACCCTCGAACAGCGTGGCAAGCTGTTCCAGGCAACGGTCATGCCAATGCCTTTCGTCCCCCATCGCTATCACCGTAAACAGGGAGCAACCGCATGAGCCTCTACTTCACCAAGGAACATGAATGGATCCGCGTTGATGGCGACGTGGCGACCGTTGGCATCTCCGACCATGCGCAGGAAGCGCTGGGCGACATCGTGTTCGCTGAAGCGCCGGAGGCAGGCAAGGTTCTGACCAAGGGCCAGGAAGCGGCGGTGGTGGAATCGGTCAAGGCCGCCAGCGACGTCTATTCGCCCGTCGGCGGCGAGGTGATCGAGGGCAATGGCGCGATCGCCGACGATCCGGCGCTGATCAACCGCGACCCCGAAGGCGAGGGCTGGTTCTTCAAGCTCAAGCTCAGCGATCCGTCTGAGGTCGATGGCCTGATGAGCGAGGCCGACTACCGCGAATGGGTGAAGACGCTGTGATTTCCATTTCCGTTCGTCCTGAGGAGGGACTGAGTAAGGCCGCAGGCCGCATCGAAGGCCCGTCTCGAAGGACAGTCCTTCGAGACGCCGCTTCGACAAGCTCAGCGGCTCCTCAGGACGAACGGTTTTGGATTGGAGAGGTCCACTGACCGACGCGCCCGCCTCGACCTCACAGTGGGATGCGGCGGATTATGCCCGCATCGGCGGCTTCGTGCCGGCGCTGGGGCAGGCGGCGCTCGACCTGCTCGATCCGCAGCCCGGCGAGCATATCCTCGATGTAGGCTGCGGCGACGGGACGCTGACGCTCAAGATCAAGGAAATGGGCGCGGATGTTATTGGGATCGACAACAGCCTGTCGATGGTCGCCGCGGCTAAGGCCAAGGGTCTCGACGCGCGGCTGATGGATGCCGCCCAGCTCAAGTTTGGCGAGGCGTTCGACGCGGCCTTTTCCAACGCCACGTTGCATTGGGTGCTCGACAAGGAACGGGCGGCGCGGGCGATCTGGTTCGCGCTGAAGGCCGGCGGACGGTTTGCCGGCGAGATGGGCGGGCAGGGGAATCTCGCCCGGCTGCGCGAGGCGCTCGACGACGTGCTGGTGATGCGCGGCTTCGGGCCGCCGACCTATGCCGCCAACTGGTATCCGTCGCCCGAGGAATTCATCGCGGTCTATGAACAGGCCGGCTTCAAGGACATCGACGCAAGGCTGATCGAGCGGCCGACGCCGCTTGAACATGGTGTCGCCGCCTGGGTCACCACCTTCCGCGCTGGCTGGCTCGACCGCGCCGGCGTGCCGCACGAGGAACGCCAGTCCATTGCCGAAGCGGTCGCCGACCGCGTCGGTACCGACACCGCGGACTATGTCCGCCTCCGCTTCATCATGAGGAAGCCCAACTGATGCGTTATTTGCCGCTGAGCGAGGCCGATCGCTCTGCCATGTTGAAAAAGATCGGTGCCGGCTCGGTTGACGAGCTGTTCCGTGACGTGCCCGAGGGGCTGCTGCTGAAGGCGCCGATCGAGGGCCTGCCGCTGCACGCCAGCGAAATGGCGGTCGAGAGAGATCTCACCGCCATGGCGAAGAAGAATATGGTGGCAGGGGAGGTGCCTTTCTTCCTCGGCTGCGGCGCTTACAAGCATCACGTTCCGGCCAGCGTCGACCATCTGATACAGCGCGGCGAGTTCCTGACCGCCTACACGCCGTATCAGCCGGAGATCGCGCAGGGCACGCTGCAGGTTCTGTTCGAGTTCCAGACCCAGGTCGCGCGGTTGCTCGGCTGCGAGGTGGCCAATGCCTCGATGTACGACAGCTCGACCGCCTGCTGGGAAGCGATCGGCATGGCGCGCCGGATTACGCGCAAGAAGAAGGCGATCATCTCCTCGGGGTTGCACCCGCACTATGTCAGCGTCTGCAAGACCATGGCCAAGTTCACCGGCGACACGCTGGAGACGGAGCTGCCGACGCTCGACACTGCGACCGATGCCGAGCGGCTGATCGCCAGCATCGACGATGAGACCAGTTGCGTCGTCGTCCAATATCCTGACATCCTCGGCCGGATCACTGACCTCACCCCGATCGCCGAGGCCGCACAGGCCAAGGGTGCGCTGCTAATCGCGGTGGTGACCGAGCCGGTTGCGCTTGGCCTGATCAAGGCGCCGGGCGAGATGGGCGCGGACATCGTCGTTGGCGAAGGGCAGTCGATCGGCGTCGGTCTGCAGTTCGGCGGCCCTTATGTCGGCCTGTTCGCCACCCGCGAGAAATATGTCCGGCAGATGCCGGGCCGCCTGGCCGGCGAGACGGTTGATGCTGAGGGCAAGCGCGGCTTCGTGCTGACGCTGTCGACCCGCGAGCAGCATATCCGCCGCGAAAAGGCGACGTCGAACATCTGCACCAACTCCGGCTTGTGTGCGCTGGCTTTCTCGATCCACCTGACGCTGCTCGGCGAGAAGGGCCTGACCGAGCTTGCTAAATTGAATCACGCGCGCGCGTGCGCGGCAGCGGCGCGGCTGTCCGCCATTCCTGGCGTGCGGCTAATCAACGAGAGCTTCTTCAACGAGTTTACGCTGGAGCTGCCGGTCGAGGCGCGGCCAGCGGTCCATGCGATGGTCGAGAAGGGGGTACTCGGCGGGGTGTCGCTGGGGCGGCTCTATCCGGGCGTCGATGCTTTGAAGAATGGACTGGTGATCGCGGTGACCGAAGTCGTCGGCGACGCGGATATCGACGCGCTGGAAGCGGCGCTCAAGGAGGTGTGCAAGTGACCGCCGTCAATCCTTCGGGCTGGCGCCCGTCCGCTCCGTCGAACGACGAAGCTGCCGCGGTGCAAACCGTCACCGGCAATCGCGCACTGATGCTGGAAGAGCCGTTGCTGTTCGAGATCGGCAAGCGCGATCAGACGGGTGTCGATATTGATGCCTCCCCCCTTGTGGGGGAGGTTGGTGGGGGGCGCGAGCCTTCAGGCTCGGCAACAAAGAATCTATCGGCCGCAGACGCGGCCGGCCCCCACCCCAACCCCTCCCCACAAGGGGGAGGGGCTTATTTGGGTGGCCTGGAAAGGCAGGGCGTCGACCTGCCCGGCCTCAGCGAGCCGGAGACGGTGCGTCACTACACGCGCCTTTCGCGCCAGAACTACGCGATCGACCTCGGCCTCTTCCCGCTGGGCTCCTGCACGATGAAGCATAACCCGCGCCTCAACGAGAAGATGGCGCGGCTGCCGGGGTTTGCCGACATCCACCCGCTGCAGCCGCAGGAGACGGTGCAGGGGGCCCTGGAGCTGATCAATCGGCTCGCTTTCTGGTTGCTGGACCTGACCGGCATGCATGGCGTGGCGATGAGCCCTAAGGCCGGTGCGCATGGCGAGCTGTGCGGACTGCTCTGCATCCGCGCCGCGCTCGAAGCGCGCGGCGACGCGCGCGAAGTGGTGCTGGTTCCGGAGAGCGCGCATGGGACCAATCCGGCCACGGCAGCTTTCTGCGGCTACCGGGTCGAGAATATCCCGGCGACCAAGGCGGGACGCGTCGATCTGGAGGCGCTCAAAGCCCGCCTGGGCCCGGACGTGGCGGCGGTGATGATCACCAATCCTAACACCTGCGGCCTGTTTGAGCCGCAGATGAAGGAGATCAGCGACGCAGTCCATGCCGCCGGGGGCTTCGTCTATTGCGACGGAGCCAACTTCAACGCGATCGTCGGCAAGGTCCGCCCCGGCGACCTCGGCATCGACGCGATGCACATCAATCTGCACAAGACCTTCTCGACCCCGCATGGCGGCGGCGGGCCGGGCTCGGGGCCGGTTGTCCTGTCGGAGGCGTTGGCGCCCTACGGTCCGCTGCCCTACGCCGCCAAATATCCGGATGGCAGCTACAAGATGGTCGAGGAGGAGCATGCCGCCGAGGAGCATCCTGACGCCTTCGGCCGCATGGTCGCCTTCCACGGCCAGATGGGCATGTTCACCCGGGCGCTGACGTACATCCTCAGCCACGGTGCCGATGGGTTGGCGCAGGTGGCCGAGGACAGCGTGCTCAACGCCAATTACATCCTCCGCAGCCTGGAAGATGTGCTCGACGCGCCGTTCGGTTTTTCCGGGCCGTGCATGCATGAAGCGATCTTCAGCGACAAGGGTTTCGCGGAGGGCTTTTCGACGATCGATGTGGCGAAGGCGCTGATCGACGAAGGCTTCCACCCAATGACCATGTATTTCCCGCTGGTCGTCCATGGCGCGATGCTGGTCGAGCCGACCGAAACCGAGTCCAAAGCCAACCTCGATCAGTTCATCGCCGCGCTGCGCTCGATCGCCGAGCGGGCTAAAGCGGGCGACGAGGCGCTCAAGGCCGCGCCCATCCACGCGCCCCGCCGCCGTCTCGACGAGACGCTGGCGGCGCGGAAGCCGGTTTTGACGTACAACAATCCTGCCCCGGACGGCTCCTCGACCGGTCTCGGGGCCCATTTCGGCGGCGGCTGATGGCTGAGCCCAGCTTCCCGCCCTACAATGTCGGGGACCTGGCCCACGGCGTGAAGCGCATGGCTCCGGCCGCGGCGCGCAATGTCGAGCCGATCGGCGATGTGCTGGCGGAATGGCTGCCCGCATCAGGCCTTGTGCTGGAAATTGCTAGCGGTACCGGTGAGCATGCGCTCGCCTTCGCCCGTCGATTTCCGCATTTGGAATGGCAGCCGAGCGATCGGGATGCCGCGGCGTTGGCGTCGATCGCCGCCTGGCAGCATGAGGGGCCTACGAGCCTCCACCCTCCGGTGCATCTCGATGTTTGTGCAGCCGATTGGCCGGTCGCCCGGGCCGATGCACTCCTGTGCGTGAACATGGTCCACATTGCGCCGTGGGAGGCTTCGCTCGGCCTGCTGGATGGGGCAGCGAAGCTGCTCGAGCCCGAAGGGCCGTTGATCCTCTACGGCCCGTGGCGCCAGGCCGGCGTTCCGACCGCTCCTTCGAACGAGGCGTTCGATGCCAGCCTGCGCGAGCGCGACGCGCGCTGGGGCCTGAGGCTGGTCGAGGATTTTGCGGCCGAAGCCGAGTTACGCGGATTTGTCCTGGTCGACCGCGTCGCCATGCCCTCCAACAACTTCATGCTTCGTTTCGAGCGGCAGCGCGCCTGAGCGTCGCGCCGCCGCGACGGCCAGCAGAATCGACGTCAGTCCTAGCGCCCAGCCGCCGATGACGTCGCTGGACCAGTGTACGCCAAGAAAGATGCGCGTCAGCCCGATGGCGACGCTGAAAAATACCGCCGCCACCACGAGTTGGCGGCGATAGGCCGCGGGCCCGGCGAGGATCGCGATGGCGAGATAGACGGTCATGCTGTTGGCCGCGTGGCCGCTTGGGAAGGCCATGCTGCCGACGTCAAATTCGCCGTCCAGCGGACGAGGCCGGCCGACCCACTCCTTCAAGGCGTGGACCAGCGTCCGCTCCCCCAGCACGGTAGCGACGAGAATACAGGCGCGGATCGACTGCCGGCGGAGGAGCAGGACCAAGGCCGCAAGCGCCGCCACCGGGAGCGTGACGGCGGCCCCGCCCAGTAAGGTCAAGGCAGCCGCAACCTCGACCAGCGTTGGCACGCTGGTCCTCAACTCCGCCATGAAGTGCATGATCGCTAGATCCATGCTTTGCCCGGGTCCGCCGGCCAATCCGGCCAGGAGGAACAGCAGGATCAGAAGCGCCAATGGCAGAAATCGCGTGATGAGCCTGGTCATTTGCGACGTTAAACGAAGTTTTACCGCTTTGGGCTAGGGTGGGCGCATGGACGAGAGCAGCCCGACCCAGAATCGCAAGACCCGCCGGTCCAATGTGCTGATGGCCGCCAGCCTCGAGCTGTCGGGCACGTCGCTGCCGGTCAAGCTGCGTAACCTCAGCGCCGATGGGGCGCTGGTCCAGGGCGACAAGCTACCGGTCGAGGGCGCATCGATCCTGTTTCGCAAGGGCGACCTCTCCATGCCGGGCCAGGTGGCTTGGGTGAAAGGGAAGCAGGCGGGGATCAATTTCGCGCAACAGCTGAACCCTGAGCAACTGCTGCGCCATGTGCCCGCGCCACGCCCGCGCGTCGCGCCCAGCTTTCGCCGTCCGGGTCTGACCACCTTCAAGGACAGCGAACAGGGGTTCGGCGACGCCTGGCACTGGCGGTTTCCAAGCGCCACCGACTGAGCCTGCGGGTTAGCTGGGGCTGCGCTGCTCTTGGCGTTGGTGCTGCAGCCAGGCGACCAATTCGCTGAGCGGGATCAGCCGATTGAAGGTGATGCCCGTAAATCCGCCCTCGCTCCAGCAGGCGATCCCACGTTGCGGCTCCAGGCCGGGCAGGCCGATGACGATATCGGCACCCTGCGACAGAACCGTCTCGCATGCCACCTTGGCGCCGCCCTGCGAAATGTCGCAGAGGCGGACGCGGATCACGTTGGCGCCGTCCCTAAGCGTTGCGAAGCAGTCGGTCTCGATCCGCGGCATGCGCGGGCGGGGGCCATCCATGCTGGTCGACAATATATCGATCACGTCGATCGGCTGATCAAACTCGATCCCGGCGTTCTGATCCCGGGTCCAGCCGACCTTGCCGCCGATCGGCTGGCCGCTCTTCAACTCGATCGTGACGGGCGTGCCTTCGGCGATCGAGCAATAGAGGCGGATCATCATTCCGCCGGCAGAGATATTCTTGATCAGGCACAGTTCGCGGCGATCCTCGACCAGGATCGAGCCGACGCGATAAAGCGTCATGTGCCGCTGACCGTCGCGCCGATCGGACGAGGCCGACGGCGGCGCATCGGACAGCGAATAAAGCGTCGTCTCAACGGGCTGGATATCCACTCGAAAGCTCCACGACACGCTGTCCGAATCCCGGTGGAGCCGAACATCCTTTCCCAATCCAGGGCCGAGCATAGGAAGCCAGCCTTACCAATCGGTTGATTTGGATGCCGAAGCGGCGGCATCAATCAGCCGAAACGGAGCATCGCATGTGCGCTTGCTTGCGGCGCAGCCTGGTGAGGCGTAGCCTGCCCGCCGCACCATCTCGGGGAGGGTCGGAGCAGAAGCCCATGGTCATCACGCAAATGCTTGCCGCTGCAGGATTGATGCTGTCAGGCGCGACCACCGCGCCGGAGCGCCAAAACCTCGACGCCGTGGTCACTCCGACCACCCCGATCGATCGCACCACGACGACCGATGAAGTCGAAATCGGCCGCGACGCCGGTGACCGGATGACGGTTTCGGTCAATGTCTCGGGCAGGGGACCCTACCGCTTTCTGGTCGACACTGGATCGGAGCGAACCGTCATTTCGCGCCAGCTTGCCCAGCGGCTGAACCTGGAAGCGGGTAACGATGCGACTCTGCACAGCGTGGTCGGCGCGAATGATGTGGCGACGGTGTTCATCCCTCGCTTGCAGGTGAGCAGCAATGTCATTTCGGTGGTCGATGCGCCGGCGCTTGAAGCGGCCAACATCGGCGCCGACGGAATGTTAGGCATCGATAGTCTAAGATCGCAGCGGGTGTTGTTCGATTTCAAGGCCAAGACGATGTCGATTACACCATCGAACAGGCCGGTCGAAAAACTGGATGGAGACACGATCGTGGTCCGGGCGCGGACGCGGCACGGACGTTTGGTGTTCACCAATGCCAAGATCGACGGTCAGGCAGTGACGGTCATCGTCGATACCGGATCGCAGGTGACCATCGGCAATCTGGCGCTGCAGCGGAGCCTGATGAAGCGCCGGCTGTGGCGGACGCCAGACGCGGTCACCATCGAATCGGTTACCGGCGAGACGCTGGAGGCTCGCGTCGCGCAGCTTGGGGAACTTGAGCTGGGCGGCGTTCAGCTGGAAGACCTGTCGGTCGCCTTCACAGACGCCCACATCTTCAACCAGCTGGAGTTGCGGAATCGGCCCGCACTGCTGCTGGGAATGAACGCAATGCGGGCGTTCGATCGGATCTCGATTGATTTCCACTCGAAAAAGGTACGTTTCGTGCTGCCGGGTACCAGCATGTTGCCGTCGCTGCGACTGGCATCCGCCGGCGGCATCTAGTCGCGACGAATGAATAGCAAAAAGCCCGGGTGAGGCTGGCTCACCCGGGCTTCCTGTTTCACGCCTGCTTCGATTAGCCGCGTTCCGGCTCCGGCGGAGGCGGCGGAGGCGGCGGCGGTGGGGGCGGCGGCGGACAAGTGTCGGTCGCCAGGATCACCGAGCCGTCCGGGCACGTCTGCGTCGCCGGTGGAGGCGGCGGCGGCGGCGGCGGCGGCGGAGGCGGCGGGGGCGGCGGTTCTTCAGCCCCACCGAAGTTGAAGATCAAGCTGGCCAGCAACGAGTGCGAGCGGAACTTCTCCTCCATGTCGACGAACAGCGCAGCGTCTGTAGTCCTAGTCACCGTCACCGGCGCGCCCGATGGGGCGAGTAGGCCGCGCGTCTCGGTGTTGCCGAGCAGAACAGCGCCTGAGTCGTCGACAAAGTCTAGTTTTCCGGTCCTGAAATATCGGTACTTCAGGCCAAGGTCGATATTCGGACTGAGGGCATAACGTAGACCGGCAATAAGCTGTCCAGCCCATGCGCTATCCCGGTCACCCAGCGCCTTCACCCGCGCCCGGCCCAGACCGATGCCGCCATAGAAGGACAGCCCGTCTTCATTCCCTACGTCGATCAGCGCATTCACCATCGCCGAAAGCACGGTGACCTTGCCGTCAATGTCGAAATCCGCCGCGGATAACGCGGGAAGGGTGCCCACCGGATCCGGCGCAACGTCGACATCGGGCCGGTTCAAGGCGGTATTCAGGCTCGCAATGAAGCTGTCATCGACCCCAAGTTCGTCCAGTTTGGCGCGTTTCCAGCCGAGCTCGCCTTCCAGCCGGAACATGCCGAAGTCGTAACCAACGATGGCATCGACATCCAAGCCACGCTTATATTCCAGCCCGAAGGCATCGCCGAAATTAGTGTCTGCGGGAGGGGCACCAGGGAATACCGTCCCCGCAAGCGTGGTGGTGTCGGTCGTTGTAAAATTGACGTCTACGTCGGCATCGTTGTCGCGAGGAAACAATAGACCGCCTTCGATGCCAAAATAGGCTTGCCCGTCTCGGGCCTGAGCAGGGGCCGCAACAGCGATGGTCGCCACCGCCGCCAATAGATATTTGCGCATGCAAAAATCCCTTCTTGAATGATTTCCGAGGCGCCAACTTTTTGACCCGGACGAAGGTTTCGCGCTGGAGCCACGAATAGCTTGCCGTTGTGTCCCAGCGGCCACAGATCGCGAGGGAAGGGTTCTTGGTCGCCTAAATCGGAGCTAAGGGCTTGAACTGTAACGGGCAGCTTGCGTTAATATAGCCTCCTGTAAGGAGCGGGATGTGCATAGAATCATGTTGAAATTCGCGACGTTCGGGGCTCTCACGCTAATTGGCGGCGCGGCCATAGGGCAGGCAGTCTCTACCGCATCGGCCACTCCGCAAATTGCGTCAGCGGCGTCCTATGACGATTATTCGCGCTTCTACGCGGCGAGCAAGAATGCGCCGATCTGGTTCCGTTCCGGACAGGCCGAGGCGGGGCCGGCGCTGATCAACGTCCTCCGCCGCTCGACGATCGAGGGATTTGCCCGCGGTCCGCAGTTGGCGACCGAGGTCGAGGCGGCGCTTGCTCGCGCCCAGAGCGGGGACTCCGCTGCCCTGCTCGATGCCGACAAGGTGCTGTCGCGGGCCTGGGTGGCTTATGTCCAGGCGATCCACGCTCCGACGCCGGGCATGCTTTACGGCGAAAAATGGGTGACCCCGACCGTACCGACCACCTTTGCGGTGCTCGGCAAGGCCCTTCGGGCGCCCTCGCTGGCCGATCATATC